>CAIYQV010000019.1 GCA_903928365.1 uncultured Flavobacteriia bacterium | reverse complement strand
GTTCTTTCTGTTTATCCTAACCCTGCAAACACTTCTGCAACTGTTTCTTTTGATGTTGCAAATGGTGCTGAGGTTTCTGTAAACGTTACTGACCTTTCAGGTAAAGTTGTTTACACGAATGTTCTTGGTTCAGTGAAAGGAGCTCAAAAAGTAACTTTGAATACTGAAGTATTGAACAGCGGAATTTACATGGTAAATGTTACTATGAACGGAGCTGTTTCTACTAAGAAATTGGTAGTTAAGAAATAATAAGGATTTTCCTTAAAGGAAGGGTCGGTTTAACCGGCCCTTTTTTTTTCACCACATTGAACTTTATTACCTTTGACACAAACAAAAAAGACGCAACTATGAAAGCATATGTTTTCCCAGGACAGGGAGCTCAATTTCCCGGAATGGGTAAAGACCTATACGAAGGGTCTGCCATCGCAAAAGAGCTGTTCCATAAGGCAAATGAGATCGTTGGATTTGACATCACAAAGATCATGTTTGAAGGCACGGAAGAAGAATTGAAGCAAACAAAAGTGACTCAACCAGCCATCTTTTTGCATTCGACCATACTTGCTGCATGCTTGGGAGATTCCTTTAAACCAGACATGGTTGCCGGACATTCACTGGGTGAATTGTCTGCACTGGTAGCTAACAAAACGCTTTCATTTGAAGATGGTCTTAGCCTTGTTTACAAAAGAGCATTGGCGATGCAAAAAGCATGTGAAATGGAACCTTCAACCATGGCTGCTATCCTCAATCTGGAAGATGAAGTGATCGAGAAAATCTGCAGTGAGATAGACGGCGTAGTAGTGCCTGCAAATTATAACTGTCCCGGACAGTTAGTTATCTCAGGATCCTATCCGGCTGTTGAAAAAGCGTGTGAGAAGCTCACTGAGGCTGGTGCAAAAAGAGCTTTGATCCTTCCTGTAGGAGGAGCATTTCATTCACCTTTGATGGAACCGGCTCGCGAAGAGCTAGCTCAAGCTATTGAGTCTACGCAGTTCAACACACCCTCTTGTCCGGTATATCAAAACGTGACAGCATCTGCAGTGACTGATCCATCGCAAATTAAGTCAAACCTGATTGCACAGTTAACAGCACCTGTTAAATGGACTCAAACCATGAATCAAATGATTGCAGATGGGGCAACAGAAGTAATTGAAGTTGGACCAGGCAAAGTTCTTCAAGGATTATTCAAGAAAGTGGACCGGGCATTCCCTTGTTCCAGCGCTGAAATCTGATCTATATTTCACATACAGTCAAAAGCCCCTAAAATGGGGCTTTTTTCGTTTTACTACGTAGATCTACTTAGTGCCCCTACGTAAAACATCCCTTTATATCTATCGGTATATCCGTATTTTATATCCCTATTCTATAAAGGTGAGAATCTGACTGAGAGAAACGTCGTTTGTTTGCATTAGAAACGTAATCGAAACGTCATGAAAACTACAAGATTTTTTACAGCAGCAGTATTCGCACTAGGAACTTTCTTCGCATTCGGAAATGAAGCATTGAGAGTAGAGATCACTAAAACAGATATCACTTGTTTTGGACAGGCGAATGGAAAAGCAGAACTATATATTGCAGGTGGTGCTCAACCATATGCTATCAACTGGAACAACGGTCAAACAACTTCTGAGATCCTTGAACTTCGTAAAGGAACCTATGTGGTTACTGTGACTGATGCAGAAGGAAATTCAGTGAAAGATTCTGTAAAGATCAACATGCCAGCACCAATAGCTGTAGGTTACAGTACTCCAAGACAAACAGAAGTAGCCAACTTCAATTCTGATATGAATATTTCTGTTAAGGGAGGAACACCTTGGGAAGTAGAGGACAAAGCATCTATGTATATGTTCAGATTGAACGATAAATCCTACTACGAGAACCCTGAGAAACTTGAAGATGGTATTTACAAATTAACTGTAGAAGATGCGAGAGGATGCAAGCTTTCTATGAACGTAAATCTACAGGTTCAATTGGAAAATGAACCGATCGTTCAAAAAGAAACAGAATTCAATGGATTCGGAAACGTAAAAATGACTGTACACCCTATCCACCTCGTAATCGAGCAACAACAAAAAACATTTACGCACAACTACAACTAAACCGACGATTACAATTAGTGTAGTTAAAATAGGAGTTCCAATCGGGACTCCTATTTTGTTTTATCATGCAAATTCAGGATACAAGGTCAACAACCCTTTTTCACTTGCCTCACAAACACCTCTGTCTGTGATGATCTTTGTGACCAATCTCGCTGGAGTTACATCAAATCCATAATTGCTTGCCGGCGTTGTTTCCGGACAAATCAATACCGGTTCAATTTTACCTTTTGCACTCTTACCGATCATATACCGCACTTCGTCCTGATTTCGCTCTTCGATGGGAATCTCTTTCAATCCGTCTTTGATGCGCATATCCAATGTTGTGGAAGGAAGTGCCACATAAAAAGGAATTCCATTATCATGAGCGGCCAAAGCCTTCAAATATGTTCCGATCTTGTTTGCAACATCCCCGTTTCGAGTGGTTCTGTCCGTGCCCACGATGACCATATCCACCATGCCGTGTTGCATCAAATGTCCGCCGGCATTATCGACGATCAGCGTATGTGGAATATTGTGTCGGGTCAATTCGTAAGCCGTCAGATTTGAACCTTGGTTACGCGGACGAGTTTCATCTACCCATACGTGTACTTTAATTCCTTTTTGAGCGGCCTGATAGATTGGTGACGTGATCGTACCCCATTCGATACAACCCAGCATTCCGGCATTGCAATGCGTCAGGATATTTACCACATCTCCCTTTTTTCTTTTGGCGATCTCTTCGATCAAGGGCAAACCATGTACACCGATCATGCGACACGTTTCAACGTCCTCTTCCACAATCGCATTGGCCGTATTCCATGCTGTTTCGAGAAAATCACCTTCACAGGAATCAAGTGCGTCGCGCATTTTATCCAATGCCCAGAAAAGATTTACAGCGGTTGGCCTACTTGCACGCAACGCCGTAAAAGCCTCATCCAGAAAAGTCCCTTCCAATTGTTCCTCAATCATTTCACGTACCGCTAGATACACACCGTAAGCCGCAGTAGCTCCAATTAGAGGTGCACCTCTAACGGTCATCTCTTTGATAGCTTCCTCCGCATCATCGTACGTTTCCAGTTTTACCGTCACAAATTCATGCGGTAACCTGCGTTGATCGATCACTTCGACAAATTTATCCTGTGTGGTCCAGATGGTTCTGAATTTCGTATTTGTTTCCATTTATTGGTTTATTTCAATTTCACTGAAGTCACTTACCGTTCGTTCCCAATTTGGTTTTGTCCCTACACGGACCAACTGAACCGTTTGCATACCTGCACTTTGAGCTGCTTCAAGTTCTTCAACGATATCAGACAGAAACAGTATGTTTTGACACTTTAAATGCATTTGTTCTGCAATGGCAGAATACGTTTCTTTATCCCGCTTTCCACCTGTTTCCGTATCAAAATAGACTGAAAAATAGGTAGTTAGGTCTCCAGAAATACTGTGTCCAAAAATAAGTTTCTGAGCCGCCACAGACCCCGATGAAAAGACGGCAAGTTGAATAGTTCTATCGTGCCATTGTTTAAGAGCCGGAGCCACATCTGCATACACATGGCCTTGTAATTCTCCAGAGTTATATCCTTCTTGCCATAGAATCCCCTGAAGTGTTTTGAGGGGAGTAATCTTACGATCTTCTTCACTCCATCGATGCAATGTAGCCAAGATCTCATCCACACTTTTCAGTGTCTTCCCTTCCAATTCGCGAGCAAGTTCAACGGTTTTCTTGAATGCAGCCTGAACTTGTGGATCAGCAGTCATTTCTTTCAAGCGATCCATGTTGTTTCTGAAGTAAGGAAAAAGCACCTCATATACGAAATTGACGGAGGAAGTTGTTCCTTCAATATCGGTAAGTACACCGGAAATATTTGAGAATTTCATTGGCCAAAAGTAAGAAAACTCTGCCTGTTATCATTAGGATATGGGTTAGTCGTAATGGCACATTTTTTGAAAAAGGCAGAAAAACTTCTAGTCATGAAAACGCTTATTCTTTTTCTCAGTCTTATCCTCATCGGGAAAAGTTTTGGTCAACAAACCAGAATTGGATTTTTTGTTCCAATTGACCTTCCTGTAAAATCCAGCATGCCAAAGATGAGTACTGTTGGAGGCATCGGTTTCACAAGTTCTTACAGTCCATTTTTTCACGCGCCTGTTTCTTTGGAGCTAAAGGCCAATATCGGAGGTTACGGTAGTCGCACTATTTCACAAACCTACCAATTCGATGATGGCTCACAAACCATTACGGACGTCACGTATTCCAGTGGAATGAATAAACTGCTCATCGGTTCTAAAATCATGGTCGGTGGGGATTACCGGGCAATTCGGGGATACATAACTCCACAAATTGGCACTGCCCGATTTAGAAGCAGAATTGCTATTGCCGATCCAGCTGACTCTGACGCCTGTCATCCGTTGGACACTGACATTCGTCAAAAGGACAGAGGGTGGGTCTATGGCGGTGAAATCGGAGCAGAAATCGTACTATCAAGATTGTTGCCGAATCGAGTCTCTGATGAAGGTCACACGCTCTTCTTTTCTGCCAGCTATTTAAGAGGATTCGATCATTTCGAATATGTCAACGTGAAATACATGACTGACGAAATACACACGACTATGGTAACGCATACTACGGCCGACCTGAATGCCGAGTTTATAAATCTAAACACCAATAATATTCACGAACACAAAGTTGCGGAAGTGTATCACACACCCTTTGAAATGATCGGATTACAATTCGGATATGTTTATCGATTTTAGCTTATTCCGGAGTGACAAAATCAGCAAACTTCTGTTCGACACCGGATTCCGTGTAATGAGGAACCCAACCGCTCATGTCGATAAAAATTCTGATGGCTTTAACAAAGGGATCTGAGGCACCCGCATCAAACCAATGTTTCGTTCCCGCAGGTACAGAGATCAAATCTCCTCGCTGACATAGCAGATTGAAAACCGGCTCATTTTCCATATTGAACCAGAACAATCCCTGGCCATCTACGAAAAATCGGATCTCATCCTCAGAGTGTGTATGTTCTGCCAAAAATTTCGCTCTGATTGCCTCGTAATTTTCTGTCAGTTTATTGATGCTAATTACATCCGCCGTTTGATACCCCCCTGAACTCATGAAGGGGTCGAGGTCCTTGGAATAAGCTTTAAGAATATCTTCTTGGGTCGCTGTATCTTCAAAAACAACATCACATGACCATTGGTCGAAGTAGATTTTGCGTTCATTAAAGAATTTTCTGATCAACTGAGGATCTCTTAATTCGGTTCCAGATTCAGGAAAAGATAAAATGGCCATAATTGATTATTGCTTTACGAATTTATTCAAAAGTTCGCAGTGAGAAAGATATTCCAGCGTCTCCAAATGTCGCTTCGCTTCGAATAGATCTTTTCCCCATGCATAGGTCCCATGACCACGAATTACAAAACAATGGTTGCCAAACTCATCATTGCGTTGCTTAATCCATTCTGCGAATTCATTCATATCCTGAGAATTATCGAAAACCGGAATGGAAATCAATGCTTCATGTGAAACACAACCCGCGAATCCTTTTTGTACTTCATATCCCTGAAATTCTATAGCCAAACCCGCATTCATAGACAAGACCACAGGATGCACCGAATGACTATGAAGGATCACTCCCGTATCTGGAAACAAGCTGTAAATTACACAATGGATCAAGGTCTCAGCGGAAGGTTTAACTGAACTAAATTCCCCGGATGCAATGCCGTCAGAATTTACAGTAATGAAATCATTTTCACTAAATTCACTTTTGTCAACCCCGGATCGTGAGACCCATATATTTTTTTCTAAGTCTCTGAAAGAGTAGTTAGTAGACGTGGCAGGTGACCATCCTTTCAAATTATACGAACGGATCGTTTCTGCCATTTTACGCTTTAATTCATTCAAATCCATATTACAAATGTAATTCGATCTATCGTCTTTTTTTTCATAAAAAAACGCGTCCATTGGAACGCGTTTTTTAAATCTATTTCATCTTCATCAGTTACTAAGTACTTCCTTCACCAAAGCAGCAATCAATTTGCCATCTGCCTTGCCTGCAAGTTTACCTGTTAGCACTCCCATCACTTTTC
>CAIYQV010000018.1 GCA_903928365.1 uncultured Flavobacteriia bacterium | reverse complement strand
TCGGCAAACAGGAAAAAGTACGCTTCTAAAAGCCTTATTTCCAAATGCTTTATTCTTTGATTTACTGCTCACTGATGTGTATAAGCGGCTATTGACAAATCCTGAATATCTTCGGGAAACAGTGCTGGCAACAGGAAATAAAGTCGTCGTCATCGATGAAATCCAAAAAATACCACAATTACTGAACGAAGTACATTGGCTTATAACAAATCATTCGGTACAATTCATTTTAAGCGGATCGAGTCCGAGGAAAATCATTCGGTCAGGAGAAAATCTTTTAGGGGGTAGAGCATTGAAATACGAACTATACCCCTTTACTTTTTCGGAAATTCCTGATTTCGATCTCATACGTGCAGTGAATCACGGCATGATGCCCAGACATTATTTATCAACCAATCCCAAAAAGAGCATCGCTGCATACTTAGGAAGTTATCTCAGAGATGAAATAGTAGCAGAAGCTAAGATCCGCAATGTAGATGTATTTGCCCGATTTCTGGAATCAGCTGCATTCAGTAATGGGGAGATCGTTAACTACACGAATATTGCGAGTGATTGTGGCGTATCTTCTCCGACCATAAAAGAATATTTTCAAATTCTGGAAGACACGCTTATTGGGCGCTTTGTCCCGATATACCAGAAAAAACCAAAACGAAGGGTAATTAAAGCTCCCAAGTTTTATTATTTCGATATTGGCATCACTAACCATCTGCTTAATCGACCCAAAATTGAAATCGGAACCGAGCTCTTTGGCAACGCCTTCGAATCGCTTATCTTCCAGGAATTAATAGCTTACAGTCACTATTCAGGAAAGGAATTCAGGGTTTCTTATTGGAGAACTGCTTCCCAATTGGAGGTCGATTTCATCTTAGGTAACCATGAGGTGGCACTGGAAGTAAAATCTTCCAATAGAATAGTTGCCAGGCACTTAGGGGGCATCAAAGCTTTCAGGGAAGAATACGATGTCCGTAAATCCATCGTAGTTTGTACAGAGGTTTTACCTCGGATTCACGATAACATCGACATATTGCCTTGGAGGTTGTTTCTCGAAAAACTTTGGAATGGAGAGGTGATTTGAGACGGAATTTAGAATTCAGGATTTGTGATGCCCCCAAGAACAAACGATTCATTAGCCACAAGATGATACATCCAGCGGAGCGGGAAATCCTCAATTGTCTCTTGACTAAATTCTTGAAATCGGTAAAACAACGATTCGTTGACCGCAAGAAGTCACATCAAACAGAGCGGGAATAAATTGTTCTATCGCATTTTTCAAATGACAATTTTCACTAACTTAAGGTAAACTATGAAGAATGAAATCATAATCTACCGACCAAATGAGGCAGCTGAACACATAGAAGTTCGCCTAGAAAATGAGACTGTCTGGTTGAATCAAGCACAAATGGCCATGCTTTTTGGACAGACAAAGCAGAACATTAGCTTACATATTAACAATTGTTTTAATGAAGGTGAATTAGAGAAATTTTCAACTGTCAAGGAATCCTTGATGGTTCGAGTTGAAGGTCAACGAAAAGTTACCCGAAAAGTCGAATTTTATAACCTCGATGTAATTATCTCTGTTGGTTATCGTGTAAAATCCAAACAGGGCACTCAATTCCGAATATGGGCGACAACTATTTTGCGTGAATACTTACTCAAAGGTTATGCAATCAACCAACGTGTGGATCGCATAGAAAATAATCTTGAGGATCTTTCAAAAGAGGTGGGTAAAATCTCTTTACAACTCAAAACCAATGAACTTCCCACCCAAGGCATCT
>CAIYQV010000017.1 GCA_903928365.1 uncultured Flavobacteriia bacterium | reverse complement strand
TTCTTCAATGACACAAACTTCGGACGGAGTATTGTACGTTGCAACCGGTTCTAATCAAGAAGGATGGAATGGTAATGGTGTATGGTATTCTCAAGACAAAGGTGTAACGTGGGATAAAATTCCCGGTACAACGAGCTGTACAGAGGTTGTCTCATCAGACGCTGATAATTTCGTGTGGTTAGCTACGAATGCAGGGGTGAGAAAATGGCAGTTGGGAGATGCAGCACTGACTTCTATACCTGCAGGTTCAGGTGCATGTACCGCGCTGAAAATCTCAAAAGACGGGCAAGTTTTGGTAGCTGCTTTTGGAGCCAACAAAACATATATTACTAATGACGGCGGTAATAGCTGGTCTGATAAATCCGGAACAGGAGCAGGTCAGGTACCACAAGGTGCTTCCAGAATTGAATTCGCCATTTCATCTACAAAGCAAAATGGAAATTATTCCTTGTACGCTGTTCGTACGGGAAGCAACTTGGTTGGAATGAATGTTTCTCATGATAACGGAAATACATGGTTCCAATTCGTTGGTGCATCAGGTACACCGAGCAACTTGGATATTTACCGTGACCAGGGAACGTACAATTCGATCGTATCCGTTGTGCCAACAGATAATGAGAAAATTCTCATCGGCGGAATCGATATCTGGCAATGGAAACAGACTGTAGATAGCCCACCTGCAGGTGGTTTTGAGAAATTGACACAATGGTTCCTTCCTCCGTATTCTCCAAAATATGCCCATGCGGACAACCATGAAATGAAATGGGATGATGTGAACAGATTGTATATTGGTAATGACGGTGGTGTTGGAATCACAGATGATTATGGCCAAACTTGGTTCCCTGCGAACAGAGGATACAATGTGACTCAGTTTTATGGTATTGCATTCGATAAAGATGGTGCTGTAATGGGTGGGGCTCAAGATAACGGTACGTCTTACAATGATCATACACTTTCCACATTCCAGGAATTTAGAGAAGTGAATGGTGGGGATGGTTTCGAGTGTGAAATCTCATTCTTCAACCCTAAGATCATGTTCTCATCCGTTTATTATAACTCCATCTCCCGTTCAGGCGACAAAGGAGCAACATTCAACCCTTATGTCCCTGCACTTCCAGGAACCTATGATCCTGCGGGAACAGACGGAAGTACTTACCATCCATTCCACACAGAGTTTGTTCTTGCAGAATATTATGACTTGAATTCTGAAGATTCGGTAACGTTTATTCCTACGAAGAACTATGCTGCGGGTACAACGATCAAAATCCCAAGTATGTCTACTGGAGACAGTATGTCTTACACAACACCAGTTGCTTTGTATTTTGATGACACATTGGTGTATGATCCAGCATTGACTGTAAACGATGTTTCAGTAATTAACGCGATAAATGGTCAAACAATTTACCTTGGAAACTATACTTGGACTCCTTTTACCACTGCGTCTGGAAACAATCCTCCTGATATCGGTGACTCTTTAATGGTAAACTTCCCTACTGGAGCGGACACTGTAGTTGTAGATAGCTTAGGGACATACGAACATTATTACGCTCAAAATGCAGCTACAGGTGAATTATACAGTTTAGGTAACGACACCATTGCATTCAATGTTTCTTGGAATACTGTGACTGTTCAGGACCCTTATCAATCATGGTTCCTTGTTTATGTGAATGCCAACGGAGGTGAACTTTGGGGTACACGTAATGCGTTAAGACTCTCTGCTACAAGTCAGGCTTGGGTATGTGTAGCGCGCGGTATTGGAGGTTCTCTTTATGGCAGTGTAGATATCGAATTTTCACGCGATTTGAATAACTGTTACATCAGCTGCGGTAATGGAGTTTATCGTCTTGATGGATTAGGAAGTGTGTACACCTCAGATCCTGATTTCAGCACGAAAACTGGTTATCACGGTTCTGGTTTAAGCACGCAACCTTCAGCTCTTACGAAATCGCAAATTTCAACAGGTAGTTATGAAGGACTCGCGGTTAACCCGAACAATGAAAACGACGTTGTACTATTCGCCGGTTTCGGTGGAACAAACAAACGATCTGCAAATGCTGCCGGAGCAACCCCTACATTTACATCACTTCCTTCTCTTCCAGCTGCTGTAGCAACCTACGACGGTATCATTGACAGTGATGATGCAGACATCCTAGTTCTTGGAACATCAGAGGGTGTTTATGTAACCGAAAATGGAGGTGGAACTTGGGAAAATGCTTCTGCCGGATTTGAAGGAACTCCTGTATATGAAGTAC
>CAIYQV010000016.1 GCA_903928365.1 uncultured Flavobacteriia bacterium | reverse complement strand
TTATCTCCTCTTCAGTATTAAACGCATGAAGACAAATGCGAATGCGTTCCTCTCCTTTTGGCACGGTGGGACTGTAAATTGGTTTTACTGCAAATCCCGCAGCCTGGAGTTTTTCAGCCAATTCTTGGGTTTGGGTAATGTCGCCTATCGGAATGATCTGGATCGGAGACCTCTGATCAGAATACAGCTTTGCCGCTGGCATGTTTGATCTGAAAATAGTGATGTTTTGTTGCAGTTGGTTTTGAAGCGAAGTGAGATCCAAAGAACCATGTTGCTGTATCAACTGATAGGAAGCAGGCGGTAAAGCTGTGGTGTAAATGAACGAACGGGCAAAATTGATTAGATATTCCTTCAAGTGAGCAGAACCTAGAATCACTGCCCCATGTGCTCCATACGCTTTTCCGAAGGTGATCAAGCGAGCAAAAACAAGATCGCCGATTCCCAATTCATCCACGAGTCCTTTTCCAAAAACACCGGCCGCATGTGCCTCATCAACAATCAGATAAGCTTTGTGTTGAGCACAAAGATTGGCTATTTCCTTGATTGGCGCAAGATCTCCATCCATGGAATATAAACTTTCCACAGCAACGTAGATCATTCCTTCTGCAAGACGCAATTTCTTTTCAAGGTCCTCCAGCGAATTGTGGGCAAACGACAATGCTTTTGCATGCGACAACCGAATGCCATCCCTAACACTCGCATGAATGAGTTGATCGTAAATGATGGTATCTCCTTTCTGTGGGACAGAACCAAAAAAACCAAGATTCGCATCGTAACCGGAATTAAAGACCAATGCTGCTTCGGCCTTAAAATGTTGTGCTAGGAACGATTCGCATTCCAAAGCTTCTTTTGATGTACCTGAGATCAAACGGCTTCCGGTACTGCCCGGATGTTCTACATTCGAATTACGCGGCTGTCTGGCCAATCCAAGGTAATCATTCGAAAAGAAATCCGTCATGCCGTCAAAACAAGAAAGGGAACGTAACGTTCCCTCTTTCATTCTTTCGTTGAGTTTATGGATCAGTTTTGCATCCATTCAACCCTAAACAGTTTTTATTTTTCTGGGTTCGAAACCTTCAACTTTCACTTTTTCACGAGCTGCCACCAATTCAGCCGCACGTCGTGCCTCCTCCTGTTTACGAGCAATGATCTTTTCATCAGGCTCAGTAACCGGTTTCTCACCATCTGCAAACGCTTCTTTAGGAATCAACCCAAGGATCTCGAACATTTGTTTGTCTTCGTTGAATTCCGGGTTTGGTGTTGTCAACAATTTGTCTCCGGCGAAAATGGAACCTGCACCCGCCATGAAACAAAGCGCTTGAGCTTCCATACTCATTTTAGTTCTTCCGGCAGAAAGTCGAACCACTGATTGCGGGAACAAAATACGTGTCGTTGCGACCATACGGATCATTTCCCATTGTTCAATTGGTTTCTGGTCTTCCAACGGCGTCCCCTCTATAGCTACTAATGCGTTAATCGGAATAGAATCCGGTGGAGTTTCCATTTCCATATAACTCATCAACAATCCGATGCGATCTTCGACAGCTTCACCCATTCCGATGATCCCACCTGAACAAACTGTAATTCCGGCTTTTCGGGCATTTTCGATGGTATTCAAACGGTCATCGTATTCTCTGGTGGAAATAATGTCCTTATAAAAATCTCTGGAAGAATCCAGATTGTGATTGTAGGCAAACAAGCCTGCTTTTTTTAATCGTACAGCCTGATCTTCATTTAACATTCCGAGCGTACAGCACACTTCCATGTCCAGATCGTTCACTGCCTGAACCATTTCGACAACCGTATCAAAATCTTTGTTGTCCCGCACCTCTCTCCAGGCTGCGCCCATGCACAAACGAGAGGAACCATTTGCTTTAGCATTCTGCGCTTGTTCTACAACCGATTCTACTGTCATCAATTTGTGTGCTTCCAC
>CAIYQV010000015.1 GCA_903928365.1 uncultured Flavobacteriia bacterium | reverse complement strand
TCAAAAGATCCATGCGAAGATCGAGGAATGGGAAGCACCGTTGGGGCTTTTTGATGTGGTCTTTTTTGATGCCTTTGGTCCACGGGCGCAAGGGGAGATGTGGGAAATAGAAATTCTTCAGAAAATGCATCGCTTGCTCCTGCCAGGCGGTGTTTTTGTGACCTACTGCGCCAAAGGTCAGCTTAAACGTGACTTACGTTCACTTGGATTCGAAGTAGAATCTTTACCTGGACCTCCAGGAAAACGGGAGATGACGAGGGGGGTGAAGTGGTGATGTTTATTCAACAATTATTTTTCTTAAGACTTTTGAAAAATAACGGTTGGTTTCAAGAATCGTTTTATTTTGATAAAATATTGATTATCAAATTGAAGTGATAAAAAATAGGTTTCAATTCCCCATCACGAATTAACTAACTTAAATCGCTAATCCTTTCACAATTCCATCCCGATCGATCGATTCAAGTTTCAGGGTGCAGAAGGTGTTGACCAAGGTAGGATCGTATGGTGTTTTTACTTTGACATAGTTCTCCGTGAAACCATACATCATGCCTTCGTCTTCTTCCTGTTCAAATAGCACAGATCGCGTGGTGCCTAATTGTGATTCATAGAAGGCACGTTTCTTCTTTTCGGATAGAATATGCAATTGTTTGCTGCGCTCTTTGCGGATGTTCATCGGAACAGCATCACCTAGTTTCACAGCTGTCGTGTTGGCCCGTTCGGAGTAAGTAAACACGTGCAGATAGGAAATGTCAAGGTCTTTCAGAAAATTCATAGAATCCAGGAATTCCTCGTCCGTTTCTCCCGGAAAGCCAACGATCACGTCCACACCAATACAAGCATCAGGACGAATAGATTTGATCTGTGCCACGCGTTCAGCATACAGAGAACGTTCATACTTGCGGCGCATTGCTTTTAAAAGGCGGTCGTTGCCGGATTGCAGCGGAATATGAAAATGAGGTACAAAGCGTTTGGAGTCGCTCAAGCAGAAATCTATGATCTCGTTGCTCAATAAATTTGGTTCGATAGAGGAGATGCGATAGCGGTCGATGCCTTCTATCTTGTCGAGTTCCTGGATCAACCCATAGAAATTCTCGCTGCCTTCCTGACCAAAATCGCCAATGTTTACACCTGTTAGCACCACTTCCTTTATGTCCGTTTCTGCGATTTTACATGCTTCGTTGACAGTGTCTTCGATGCTGGCGTTTCTGCTTTTTCCACGAGCTAACGGAATGGTACAGAAGGTACAGAAGTAATCGCAACCATCTTGCACCTTCAGAAAAGATCGGGTGCGGTCACCAAAAGAAAAAGCAGGGACAAAGTCCGTTGTTTTCTTAATGTGATCATTAAAAATGCGGGCCTTATCTTCTTTTAATTCAATCTGTTCGATGTGTTCAACGAGATTAAATTTCTCGTTCGCGCCAAGTACCATGTCCACACCGGGAATGGCAGCAATCTCTTCGGGTTTCAATTGCGCATAACAGCCGATTACCACGACAAAAGCTTCCGGATTGATACTCATGGCGCGCTTTACCAGCTGCTTACATTTTTTGTCCGCATTTTCAGTTACCGAACACGTATTGATGATGTAAATGTCCGGTCTGTCTTCAAAGTCCACCTTGGCGTATCCGGCATCGTCAAACAACCTTGAAATTGTTGATGTTTCAGAGAAGTTGAGCTTGCACCCCAGGGTGTAATATGCGACTTTACGGTACTGCTGCATGCGGCTGCAAAGGTAAACAGAAAGAAGTGATTGAAATATAGTTTGTAGAACAGTAATATCAGAAAAGTTACTTTGTTAAGTCAAACCGATATCTTTGATTTCATTCTACATCTATTAAATTTGGGCTAATTAACATTCTCAATGAACTACATCCACGAAATAAAATACGAGCGACATCCGAATTATGAAGGACTTACCAATGTGGAGCAGCAATTGGTTATGAACGCGCAACAGGCTATGAATAAAGCATATGCCCCTTATTCGAAGTTCAAAGTGGGTGCGGCTTTATTGCTTTCAAATGGTACGGTTGTTCAAGGTAATAATCAGGAAAACATGGCTTATCCATCAGGATTGTGTGCCGAACGCGTGGCTTTGTTCCATGCAGGTGCGAATCATTCTGATGCAGAGGTGGTTTCTATTGTGATTGTTGCAGAAGGCGACTTGTTAAAACCAAATGAGATTGTTTCTCCCTG
Organism: uncultured Flavobacteriia bacterium; assembly: GCA_903928365.1. GTDB lineage: Bacteria > Bacteroidota > Bacteroidia > Flavobacteriales_D > Crocinitomicaceae > M0103. The sequence continues at coordinate 11,341 of CAIYQV010000015.1, read as the reverse complement.
CGGGGCCTGTCGTCAGGTGATGCTGGAGACTCAGCGCAGGCAAACAAGTCCGTATCGCATTGTTCTTGTCGGACAAAAAGGAGAAGTACTCATCTTTCATTCCGCGGAGGATTTACTTCCAATGGCTTTCGGATCATGAAACAGATAGTGTCCTTGGCTGATAAATGGTGGTTCTGGCTTTTGCTTGGACTGCTGCTATACGCAAATACACTGGGACATGATTACGTGATCGATGACCAGATCGCCATTACCAAAAATTCACTTACACAAAAAGGGGTAGGAGCTGTTTCGGAGATTTTTTCACACAGTTATTTGTACGGCTACGATGGTCGAGAAGATGAATCCTACCGCCCATTGACGCTGACCACTTTTGCGATCGAAAAAAGTTTGTTTGATGCCTCTCCGGGGGGCTCGCATCTTGTTCAGGTACTGCTTTACGGATTGCTTTTGGTGGTGCTTTTCCAATGGTTGATTGGAATCTTTGGTGAAAAGGGGAAACAGATGGCGGTGGTGTCGTGTTTGCTCTTTGCAGTGCACCCGATTCATACAGAAGTGGTTGCCAATGTCAAAAGTCGTGACGAATTACTGGGAGCGTTGCTTTTGTTTACTTCATTGCTCTATTTTCAGCGTTGGTTAAAAAACAAAGAACAAAAGAACATCGGAATCTCTCTTGGCACCTTTTTACTAGCGATGTTGTCTAAGGAAACAGCCGTTTTGGGGATTATTCTATTTCCTGCGTTAAGCTTTATTTGTGAAAAACGCACCTTGAGACAGGTGATCACAGATAGCCTGCCCATGGTTTCGCCTTTCGTGATGTATTTCATTATACGTACAGCTGTTCTCTCGGATGTACTCATTTCCGACCCGATCGATCCGGTAGCGAATTCACTTGCATTGGCACAATCCAATTCGGAATTGCTGGCGACTAATTTTTCCATTTTCTGGAAATACATGCAACTTCTTTTCTTTCCTATTCAATTAAGTTGGGATTATTCGGTTCCGCAGTTGCCATTGGTTCATTTTTCATCACCATCCGCTATAGTTGGTTTGGTGGTTGCTCTTGGATTGATTGGTCTAACTGTTTGGGGAGTTTGGAGAAGATCTTTAGTGGGATTGGGGGGTATTATTTTCTTAAGCACATTTGCTCTGACCTCCAACTTCTTTTTTCTGATCAATTGTCCCCTGGGAGAACGGTTTATGTTCATTCCTTTGCTTGGTATCATTATTATTCTGGTAGCTCTTTCAGAAAAGATCACTTTTTCATTTTGGAGTAAGATAGCTCCTGTGATCATGGTTCTTATCTGCTGTTTATTTACGATTCGTACGTTTACGCGCAACAAGGATTGGAAGAACAATTTAGCCATCTATGAATCAGGTCGGGAGATATGTCCCAATAGTGTAAAGGTTCAGTTCAATCTCGGCACAGAGTATTTGCAGCAAGGGGAGAAAGCATCAACTATGGAGGAACGAAAAGGCTGGTTCATGAAAGCTATTTCTACCTATGAGATAGCTGAGAAACTGTATCCGAACTATTCACTGATCTATGAGAACAGTGGATTTGTGTATTCAGAACTTGGAAAGATCGGTCGTGATCAAAAAGAACAACGGCTTTATTTTGAGAATGGCTTAATCCAACTTCGTAAGGCAATTGATTCGTTGGGTTATCAGAAGCCCAATTTATTTCAGAATACCTATTTCGTTCTTGAGCAATTGGTTAAGATTGATTCACTGAATAACCAAAAGTGGAAAAAAGAAATCGCACAAAAGGCTTTGTTAAAGAAGGAAAAAGAACAGGATGATTTTTTACGCATCTGCATTTATTCGAAAGAAACCGGAGATGACTCCATTGCGGTAGAGTATGCAGTTAAACTTGGTCAAACTTTTCCTGAAAAAGCAACTTATCAGCTGGAATTGGCAGAGTATTATTTCAAAAAGCAGCGCTTTGATCTCAGTTTAAAGCTTGTGAGCGCCTATGTGGACCAGCATCCGAATGATCTTTCAGCACGATCCAATAAAGGCATGTTGCTTGAAATCCAGGGGAAGAAAAAAGAGGCGCTTGCCATCTATGAAGAAATTTTGAAGGTCAATCCAAATGAAATACACACGCTTGAATTGTATCGAAAACTAAAAACGATTCTATGAAGAAACTGACATATAATTTAACAATACTTGTTTTATGCTTGTCCGCCTGTGCTGGAAATCCTTCTCAAAAAGAAAAAAGCGCTTCAACCACGAGCATAGCAGATTCTACCGAAGTGGAACCTGAAACGGCCACGATCGAAAAGGGTCATGCTGCTTTCAAGAATAGCTTTGATAAAGAGAATATTTTCGACTGGACGATTGATTATGCCTATTACAAATGCGAAACCTGTGAGCTAATGCCTTATCAGAAAGCGATCAATGAAATGGTATCTGAATTCTTTGATGCCAACATGAAAACAGCAAAGCTGGATTTGTCCTTTTTTGAACGTGTCTTTAAAAATATGGACAAAGATCAGCGCGAAATGAATGCAGATACGGAATATCCTATGCCCTTTGGTTTGGATGGGACGGTAGCTATAACCGAATCAGATGATCGTGCACAATTATATTTACAACAATATGTATTCCTAGGAGGAGCACATGGTTCCACCACGGTATCGTATTTTCAGGTAGATAAAGCATCAGGAAAGAGGTTAGGGCTCAAGGATTTTATCTCGAGTAAATCCAAACTCGATCGCTTATCTGAAAAGTATTTCCGAAAACAAAATGAGATTCCTATGGAAGGAACGCTCATGGATCAAGGGTTTGATGCTGAATTCAGCTGCAACGAAAATTTCTTTTTCCAAAACGACAGTCTGTTTTTCTTCTACAACCAATACGAAATTGCTTGTTATGCCATGGGTTCTTTCGAATTCGGAATTCCTTTAAAAGATCTAAGGGGACTTTTAACAAGGAAACCTTGATAAACATTTTGAAAAGCCAAATGTCAATAGGGTAGTAAGCATCAATATTTCCTATATTTGTCCACTGAATTTTAAACACGGGTCCTATGGCTGTGAAATCTGCAAAGCAACCAACAAAAACTACCAAGAAAGCCGCTGCAGCAGGCAAAACCAAATTTTCCAAAGACACTTACATTAAGTGGTACAAAGACATGCTATTGATCCGCCGTTTCGAAGAAAAGACGGGGCAGTTATACATTCAGCAGAAATTTGGTGGATTTTGTCACTTGTACATTGGCCAGGAAGCCATTGTTGCAGGAACTGCCAGCGCTTGTCAGGCGGGTGATAAACACATGACGGCATACCGAGATCATGCTCATCCGATCGCTTTGGGTACCGATCCACGCGTATTGATGGCAGAATTGTACGGCCGTGCTACCGGATGCTCCAAAGGTAAAGGTGGTTCCATGCACTTCTTTGATAAGGAGAAGAATTTTATGGGTGGACACGGAATCGTTGGAGCACAGATTGCCATGGGAGCAGGGGTGGCTTTTGCTGAGAAATACAACGGAACGGACAATGTGGCATTTGTTTCCATGGGAGATGGAGCCGTGCGTCAGGGAGCACTTCATGAAACGTTCAACATGGCGATGATGTGGAAGTTGCCGGTAGTGTTCATTATTGAGAATAACAACTACGCGATGGGAACCTCAGTTACCCGTACGACCAACGTAACGGATCTTTCGAAAATAGGTTTGTCGTACGAAATGCCTTCTAAAATTGTGGACGGAATGCGTCCTGAAGCTGTTCATGAAGCAATCGAAGAGGCTGCCGCAAGAGGTAGAAGAGGAGACGGACCAACTTTGTTGGATATCCGTACCTACCGATACAAAGGTCACTCCATGTCTGACCCACAGAAATATCGAACTAAGGAGGAGGTTTCAGAATGGATGGAGCAAGATCCGATCGAACATTGTCTTCGTGTAATAAAAGAGAACAAATGGTTGTCTGAGAAACAGATCGATGAGATTACAGAATGGGTGAAGAAAGAAGTGGAAGAATCCGTAGATTTTGCAGAAAACTCTCCATACCCTGAAGCACATGAGTTGTACGAAGATGTATACACACAAACAGACTACCCGTATATCAGAGAATATTAAATTATAAATTGACAATTGTCAATTGAAAATACACTAAAAAGATGGCTGAAATAATTTACATGCCGAAGTTGAGCGACACCATGACTGAAGGTGTTGTTGCAGAATGGACGAAGAAAGTTGGAGACAAAGTAGCTTCAGGAGAAGTATTGGCTGAGATCGAAACAGACAAAGCGACCATGGAGTTTGAATCTTTCTACGACGGTGTGTTGTTGCATATTGGTGTGGAGAAAGGCAAAGCCGCTCCGGTAAATTCAGTATTGGCGATCATCGGCAAAGAAGGAGAAGATATTTCTGCTTTACTATCTGCTGCTCCGGCTGCGGAAACCCCAAAAGCCGCTGAACCGGTAGCGGAAACACCTGCGGCTCCAGTAACACCTTCTCCTGCACCTGTAGCAGCTGCACCTGCAACCAAGTCGGCACCGGTAACGGTGGCAAGTAATTCAAATGGACGTGTGTTCGCATCTCCACTGGCAAAAAAGATCGCTGAAGAAAAAGGTATTGATATCGCTGCGGTTGCTGGAACAGGTGAAGCAGGTCGTATTGTGAAACGCGATGTGGATCATTATGTACCGTACACCCCTGCAGCGGGAACTCCGGTTTCATCTGCGCCTGCAGGAGTAGAATCGTTTACGGATGAGAACATTTCTCAAATGCGCAAAACGATTGCACGTCGATTGGCAGAAAGTAAATTCACAGCACCACATTTCTACCTGACACTGGATATCGACATGGATAATGCGATCAAAGCGCGTAAATCGATGAATGCGATTGATGGAGTGAAGATCTCATTTAACGACATGGTAGTCAAAGCCGTTGCAATGTCCTTGCGTCAGCACCCTACGATCAATAGTTCCTGGTTAGGAGACGTGATCCGCAGAAATCACCATGTTCATATCGGTGTGGCCGTTGCGGTTGATGAAGGTTTACTTGTTCCTGTTGTGCGTTTTGCGGATACGAAAGGTTTGCAGCAGATCGGTAACGAAGTGCGTGATTACGCTCAAAAAGCGAAGGATAAGAAATTACAACCGTCTGATTGGGAAGGAAACACCTTTACGATCTCTAATCTTGGAATGTTTGGAATTGAAGCGTTTACAGCGATCGTAAATCCACCGGATAGTTGCATCCTTGCAGTGGGAGGAATCAAGGAAGTTCCTGTGGTGAAGAACGGGCAGGTTGTTCCTGGAAATGTCATGAAAGTAACTTTGTCATGCGATCACCGCGTGGTGGATGGTGCTTCAGGAGCTGCATTCCTTCAAACGTTTAAAAATTACCTGGAGAACCCAGTAAATATGCTGGTTTAATTCTGGAAATGATAGAAAAGGAAAATCCTGGCTTCAGCCGGGATTTTTTGTTTAGAAACGTATACCAAGCAAACAAACGTCGTCTGTTTGCTCGTTTAATCCTTTCCAGGATTGGAATTCATTCAAAAGTTCCTCCTTTTGTTCTGCGGTTGATTTACTGCGTATTCTTTGTAGTACTTCCCTGAGGACGGATGTTTTGAATTTTTTATTGTTCAATCCACCAAACTGATCTCCGTAGCCATCAGAAAAGAGGTAGAGCATATCGCCTTTATTCAGTTGGATCTTTTCTTCCTGAAAAGTTTTCAGGTCTTCAAAATCTCCGATGGGTTGTTTATCACCAGTTAGCATACTTAACTCATTTCCTTTAAAAAGGTAAAGGGAACGTTGCGCGCCGGCAAAAATCAGCTCTCTTGTCTCTATGTCTATACAGCACAGTCCGATATCCATTCCATCCCTTAGCGAATTGCCGCTTTTTGAAAAGCTTTCTGCAAGGATCTCGGCCGTTTTATCTAGTATTCTGGCTGGTGAGGTAAGCGTAAATTCTTTGACTGCGCGGGATAGGGCAGTACTACACATGACACTCATCATGGCGCCGGGTACACCATGTCCTGTGCAATCTGCAACGGCAAACAGAATCTTTTTTTCAATGGGCTCGATCCAGTAAAAGTCTCCCGCCACAATGTCTTTAGGTATATATAACAGAAAATGATCCTGAAAAAAGGTGCTCAACAATTCTTCTGATGGTAAAATGGCTTGCTGGATCAATTTGGCGTACTGAACGCTTGCAAGTATTTCTTCATTTTTCGTGCGAATGAGCTCATTGGCATTTTTTAACTCACCATTGATCAGACGTTGGATCTCCGCTTCTTTCTCGGATTGGAGCTTAGCAAAATTACTTTCCAACTCTTTTATGCGATTGCTCGAACGCTCTCCGTACACTTCCGATCGGACCTGATGGAACTTTTCTAAATAAATAAAGGCCTTTTCATAATCCTGCAAGGTGCGATAAAGGGAAGAAAGTTTCTCGTAGCACTGAAATAATTTTGTTTTTGACTCAAGTGCTTCAGAGTGTTCAAGTGCTTCATTCACCAGTTCAACGGCCTTACGAAAATTTCCTAGCTCTTTTTCGATCTCTGTCAAAGCCATCAGACAACTGATGATTCCCGGAACGGATTGGTGCGCTCTTCGAAGAAGCAAGCTTTCAGATAGATAATTTTTCGCTTGATCATAGTCTTTCTGGATCTGGTAGACTAGTCCAATCTCATAAAGACATCGCGCGCGTTGCATCCATTGGCGGTACTCACTGCTTTTATGCAAGGCCTGTTCAAAATATGATTTGGCTTCATCAAGATTTCCATATTCTTTTGCGCAGCATCCTAGTCCAATGAGGTTGTAGGCAGAAATATTATTGTCAAGTAGTTGGTCTTCGCGACCTAATGCCAATGATTTTCGGTAATATTCCAGTGAGCGATCAAAATCCTTCAGATCAAAATAAAAAACTCCCAGGGCCCAATAGCAGAGACATTTGTCTTTTTCTTCACTGTTTTCATCAAGCAAGGGAAGGGCATCATAGATCGTTTGAAATGCAATGTCGAAATTCCCTTGTCCCCAATGGATCATGGAAATACTTTTAATACACCAATCGTAAAACTCCAGATACCCTAATTTGATACGCTGTGCTTGAGTTTCCTCAAGAAGTGTCAGTGCTTTATGAATATCTCCGCCATGCCATACCAGATAAGCAATGTTTTCTTTGGCAAGTATTTCCTCTTCAGTCAGGTGGTGTTTAAGAGCTATCGCTAAAGTCTTTTCTGCTGTTTCCAGACTTTTAGAAGGATCCGTATCACATAAAAGACGCGATTCCAGGTGAAGTAGCCTGGCTTGTGAACGTGCCTCCTCTGATTGAAATTGCTGATCGGACATTTACTCAATAACCTTAAAGCTACATAAATTGATCAGAATATAGTACCGGTTCCGTACATAATTCCAAATGCGTCTATACCAAAGGAATAATTTACACCGAGATACATAACGAAATTACTGCCACGGCAAATCTTCAGTCGAGACGCTAAAACGGGAGCAATGCGGAGGTCATTTTTTTTATTAACTACACAGCTCACCAAAGGACCTAATTCTAACTCAACAGAAGTCTCTTTCTCAAATTGATAGCCGAATGCCTTAAAAGTTAAACCTGTTCCGAAGGTAGGAGCTGCTTTTTCATTTACCAATACACCATCGATCAAAAATTGTTTGGATTCAGTGGCGATATTCAGAAAGACGGGAATTCTCATCGCTTTGGTTGGTCTAAATTCACTGAAGAAGAGAATGGCACTGGTGGGCAGTACCACTGATTCATTTTTAAGGAAAGTGGTCTGTTGGGTATTGGAGATAAAGAGCAAATTTTGCCCGAAACTGAGTTCAAAATGGTTTTTTTTCGTGGTGTCCGTATCTGCCTTAAAAAAACTCCACTTTTTCTCTTTAATGAGGCGTGTAGTGTCCTGTCCAAAACAGGAAAGTGTGAACAGAAAAAATAGCCCTATGAAATGGAATGTTTTCAATTGTCTTTTTTGATTTTATTCCAGGTATGGTACATTGTTTCTTGTGAAGGCCTGTTAACTTCCGGTTCGCGAAGGGGTTCGCAAGGTTTTAAGGTTTCGTGACATTCTCCGGGCAAGGCTTGATACAAAGCGGTTCCCTGAGTTTTCCAGGCAATCATTTCATCTGTAACTTCTTTGATCACTTTTCCAGGATTTCCTACTACCAAACTACGTTGTGGTATAATGGAATTAGCGGCTACAAAACACAATGCGCCAATAATAGATTCCTTACCGATCTGCACATCGTCCATGACTACGGCATTCATTCCGATCAGACTGTTTTCACCGATCGTGCCTCCATGTATAATAGCGCCATGACCAATATGAGCGCCTTTTTTTAAGGTAACGGTCGTTCCGGGAAACATGTGAATAGTGCAGTTCTCTTGAACATTGCAGCCATCTTCAATAATGATCTGACCCCAGTCGCCTCGTATGGCAGCACCGGGTCCGATATACACGTTTTCACCGATGATCACATTGCCTGTCACGGCTGCTTGTGGATGAACAAAACTGCTTTCCTTGATCACAGGTTTGAATCCATTGAATTCGTAGATCGCCATTAGTTTGCTTTATCTTTTTTACCCGTTATTTTAAAGTTGGCACCAAATACAATGTTGTACTGTGAAAACCAAAAGTGCTGTGAAGCCCTGTCTTCCTTGTGCATGGTCGTGCGAATATCCGGCATATGGATGAAACCGCCTTTCCATTCGCTTTGAATGAAGAAACACTTAAAAAAAGTCATGTTGAGACCGATAACCAATCCAGTTCCATATCCTGCAAGATGGAACTCGTCGTAACGGGCATTGTTCAATAAAGTTGTATTCGTTCGCGGTACCAAAACACCCGCGCCCAATCCTTCCGTCGCGCTGAATGCAAAGTTCTTTCTTCCGAATAATACGTCCAGCCTGCGAAATTCTATGTTTTCATAGTTCAAACCGTCTGTATGTTCAAACATTAGAAAATCTGGATTCAAAGCTATTGTGTCATTATCATACGTATCGTCGTAAGCTGTTCCGGTATTTTCAATATAGCCACTAATTGCAACCTCTTGAGCAACATTGTCAATCGTATTCTGCATCACATATTTCATATGGTCAGCGCCAAGTGAGATCGAGTAGTGGTCTGTGATGTAATAACCAATTCTGAAATTGTATTGAGGAATGGTCAGTTTGGTAGGAGAGAAATACGTTCTGAAATTGAATGGCGATTGTCTGTCTTTAGCAATGACGTTTTGAAGGGTGAAATCGTAATTTGTGCCATGAAAACGGATGTCGGAAGTAGTGTATGCGTCCCTGTTCCATCCCCAGTAAGCAAAGAAGTTTCCTTTTTTATATGGATTTTCTTTTACCAATTGGCAATAGGTTGTCAATGAGATAGTAAGAAGCAGAATCGAAAAAAGTGTTTTCAAGTGTTGAAGATGTTAATACCTTTCAAATTTAGGCAATAGTTGAACTTCCTTGGTTTAGCTGGAATGTGATTCATTCAATTTAGAATAATTATATGCTTGTGGCATTCGTTAAAGTAGCTTCAATTGTTTGTACAAAAGCCTCAACGGGTTGCGCACCGGAAAGTGCATATTTTCGATCAAAGACAAAGAATGGAACACCTCTGACCCCGATTTGACTGGCTTCCTCGATATCTTTTTTTACGGCATTAGAGAAGGTGTCACTTTTCAAAACAGCATCTATTTCTTTTTCTGATAATCCTGCTGAAAGTCCAATGGCGGTGAGGTCTGTTGGAGATGCGATATCTTTTCCCTCAGTGAAATAGGCTTTGAATAAGGCTTCTTCCATAGCATCGGCACATTGTTTCGATTTTGCCAATTGAATGAGACGATGAGCATCGAAAGAATTTCCTACAACGGCATGTTCAAATTCAAACTTCAATCCTGCTTTGCTAGCCATTTCCGAAACGCGTTCATGCATTTCTCTGGATTGCTCGAAACTAATTCCTTTCGAAGTTGAAAGATATTCGATGACACTCGTTGTTTGCGATTGCTTAGGAATATGAGGGTCCAACTGAAAGCTTTTCCATTCAATCTCAATCGGAATGGTTGCATTGATTTGACCAAGGGCGCTTTCCAAGTGTCTTTTTCCGATATAGCAAAACGGACACATAACGTCCGACCAGATCTCAATTTTCATAGTGATACAAAAGTAGTGCGGAATTACATTCATACCGCAATCAGAACTTAGATGTATCTTTGATTTATGAGTTATTGTGCTTACTGTGCTTTGCGCTCTGAAGATGACCTTCATCGCAAATACCACGATGAACGCTATGGTTTTCCGGTCAGTGGTGACAACGAACTTTTTGGTCGGCTGATCATGGAGATCAATCAGGCGGGTCTTTCATGGGATACCATACTGAAGAAAGAGGACTCATTTCGCAAGGCCTATGTGCATTTTGATATCCGTAAAATTGCTGATTTCAATGAAGTTGACGAACAGAGATTACTTTCGGATGCAGGCATTATTCGCAATCGGTTGAAGATCAAAGCAGCGATACATAATGCGAAACGGGTTATAGAATTTACGGATGAATTTGGGTCTTTCGAAGCATGGTTGACTTTCCACCATCCCAAATCACATGATGAATGGAATAAACTATTCAAAAAGACGTTTAAATTTGTAGGGGCAGAGATAGTTAAAGAATTTTTGATGAGTACAGGCTACTTGTCGGGAGCTCACAACGATAGTTGCCCGATTTTTGAAAAGGTGAAATTGCAATCACCAAAATGGATGGAAAAATGAAAAAGATTGGATTACTGGCACTCATTCTTCTGAGTGTAATCTCTGGTGCGTCAGCACAGTTTGGTTTAAGTGGGGGAGTGAGTATGTTGAAGGGATTCGGTGGTCCTAAACCATATGTAGGTTTGCATATTGCTGGTGAGATGCCAAGAGATGATTATGTGTCTTTCTTTGTTAGAGCTGCATTCTATGCCAGACAAAAAGATTATAATTTCGTGAATTCAACGGTATACGGAATAGATGCCGCGACTAATCCTCCTTTTGAGAGCGTAAGGTATTTTAATACCATGAACTATATAGTTCTGGAGGGTGGAAATAGGTTTTATGTTGGGGATGGTTATGATAATGGTTTTGGAGCATATGGCGGAGGGACCTTACAGGCTATTTTTAATACAGTAAAAAGAGAGTATGACTATGGTGCTGTGGACATGTCAAAATACCAGTTGCCCACAGGAGAAGAGCTCCAAGGTTCCATATTTAGCTTGTCTTTTGGATTGAACGGCGGTTTGAAATATACGTTCCCGGGATATGGAACAGCTTACTTTGAAACCGGTGTTTCATACGTGTTGAACGCCATTCCCAGCAATAATACAGCATCAGGAGCGGGAG
>CAIYQV010000014.1 GCA_903928365.1 uncultured Flavobacteriia bacterium | reverse complement strand
ACAAATGAACTTCAGAAAGTCTTCTGTCAAGTTCATGTTGTCAATCAGATCATTGAACGCTACTTCTGGTTCGATCATCCAAAACTCAGCCAGGTGACGGGAAGTATTCGAATTCTCTGCACGGAAAGTTGGTCCAAAGGTATAGACCTGACCCAAAGCCAATGCCGCCAACTCAGCTTCTAACTGACCGGATACCGTTAAATTCACAGATTTCCCAAAGAAATCCTCTTTGAAATCCACCTTTCCTTCTTCATTCAGTGGAGGATTGATAGGATCTAAGGTAGTTACACGGAACATTTCACCCGCACCTTCTGCATCCGAACCTGTGATGATCGGAGTATGTAAATAGAAGAATCCACGCTCATTAAAGAACTTATGGATCGCAAATGCAACAGCATGTCGGATACGGAATACGGCGCCGAATGTATTTGTTCTGAAGCGCAAATGAGCCTGTTCTCTTAGAAACTCGAGACTGTGGCGCTTTGGTTGCATAACCGTACGCTGAACATCATCCGGGTTCGCATCGCCAATGATCTCAATCTCTGTAACCTGCAATTCAACTGCTTGTCCTGTTCCTTGAGAAGCCACCAATGCTCCTTTCAATCCAACAGCAGCTCCAGTAGTTATTCTTTTGAGGATGGCTTCGTCGGTTTGTTCAAAATCAACCACAGCCTGCAAAGTATGAATGGTCGAACCATCGTTCAATTGAATGAACCGGTTACTTCTGAAGGCACGCACCCAACCTTTTACCAGGATTTCGGTTCCTATCTGTCCGTTTGCTAATACATCAACGATTTTCGTTCTTTTCATGCGGCAAAAGTAGTAAAATGACGCTTTAAAGTTTACTTATTATTCCAATTGGTCATCGTCAGATTTAAACCGATTGTCGCAAAACCTTTGACAAATTCAGTAGCGATCTGAATACGTTCTTGCAAGGTTTCACGTTCCTCCTCACTCCATTCACCAAGCACATAATCGACCTGTTGTCCTTTATGGAAATCGTTCCCTACGCCAAAACGCAAGCGTGCGTATTCCTGTGAATTCAACGTTGCCTGAATGTCTTTTAAACCATTGTGTCCACCGTCACTTCCTTTTCCTTTCATACGCAACTTCCCATAAGGCAAAGCGAGGTCATCTGTGATCACAAGTATATTCTCACGAGCTATCTTTTCCGCCTGCATCCAGTAATTGACCGCCTTCCCAGACAAATTCATGAAGGTGGTAGGTTTGATCAAGATAAGGGTACGGCCTTTAAATTTTACCTCCGCTGTTTCTGCTTGTTTTCCCAAAGTAAAAGATCCTCCCAATTCTTTGGCAATGGCCTCCAGTACCTTGAATCCAATGTTGTGACGTGTTTCGGCATACTTGGCACCAGGATTTCCTAAACCGACAATCAGGTATTTCATAAAGCAAATATACTTAAAGGAATAAGGAAAAAAGAGCAACGAAGAATGATCAGTTCAGTGTGTTAAACGAATTCGGTTCAAAAAGTTCAAATCGTTGTTCCTTGTTCCTTATTCTTTGCTCAATTCACAAAACTAGACCATATCAAATGCCGCAACGAATTGCGTTCCGGTTGTGGAGGATGCGTTCTTAGATCTGCGCTCCATAACATCTACAGGAGTTACACCGACGAGGTGATGAAGCAAACCCCATCTGACCTTTTTCTTCACTGCCAAAAACAAGGAGTCCCTTTCATCCATCCACCACAAGATCACATGACGCTTTTCGTAATACAGCACAGCACTGAAAAACTCCTCCAACACTTTTGGGTTATGATCTTTTAGTACAACTCCATCCGGCACTAAAAAATGATGGTGTTTAGGTTGTATCAATCGATTTAGAAATGGAATGAATGGAACGATACGAGTCAACAGGTGTCCCGTTTTTCCTGGTAATCGGACGATTTCCCAGTGAACCTTCGTAAATCGTGCTGCAGCGATGAGTTCACCCTGCTGGTTCCTTAAAACATAATAGGGCGGCTTCGTCAGAAAATGGTCAAAGTAGTAACGGCGCGATGCGTAAGTCTGATTTAGAAGAGGCAGCACTTCCGTGGGGTCATTCAACATTTCAAGTCTGGCTGAAAATTCCGGTTTTACTCTGCTAAAGGTTTGTGTATTGAGTGTCGCGATCTTCTGAAAACCAAAGTTTTGACTCATCCATTTGGAACGTTCATTTCTCGGTTCAATGTAAGCGTACATGGAATCCACATCACCATATGAATTACCCTCCAGAACTTCATTGAAAAAAGTGGTTAGTTGCTTTTTCAAATTGGAAGAACCATTATTTTCCCGTCTTCGGTTGTTACCTGTCTGAAAAGCACGATCAAAGGCAAAATAGCGAATATACCAGGTCTTCCCTCTTCTGCAAAACGTGACATTACCAAGAACTTTTTCATGGCGTTCCAATGAAAGAAACAAGGGTTGATCGGCTTCTTGAATTCTTTGTCGGGTATCTAAATGGCGGTATTGAGCTCCATTGGTCCCTAACGTAGTGTTTTCGAGTAGCGAAATAATTCCCTCGGTAGGTTCTTCTCGTAATTTGAAAAACGGCCCTAATGTCATTACAGCGAAGCTCGTACAATTGACTCCACATGCTCCAGTGTGATGGCTTGTCGCTCACCCATGGCGAGCCAACCTCTTTCTTCAAAACGCACTCTGATCTTTTCAGGCAAGTCATGAATATCTGTCGCGTATTCTGAAACATGCGTTTTTATTCCGAGGGAGTGGAAAAATGCTTCTGTTCGACGTATGGCTTCACGAGCGCAATCCTCTTCTGTTCCAGTCAAATTCCAAACCCTTCGACCATATTGAGCCAGTTTTTGTTTTTTATTCTCAAACTGATTCTCATATAAGCGCGGACCTATTATCGCAAGCGTGCGTGCGTGATCAATCCCATAAAACGCAGTCAACTCATGTCCGATCATGTGCGTAGCCCAATCCGTCGGAACGCCGCAGCGCAAGTTGCCATTCAATGCATTTGTTGCACACCACATCAGATTGGATGCCGCCCTGTAATCTGAAGGATCATGAAGGACCTTTGGACCAATCTCAATGAGCGTTGATAAAATTGCCTCGGCTTGTCGCTCCTGTAATAAATTATCTGATGGATAGGTTACATACTGTTCCAAGGTATGTACAAAGGCATCAACGATCCCATTCGCTATCTGCCTTTCCGGTAACGACGCAACTACAGTGGGATCGAGGAATGAGAATTTTGGAAAGAATAACGGTCCGCCCATGGCACGTTTCTCTTTTAATTCAGAACGACTT
>CAIYQV010000013.1 GCA_903928365.1 uncultured Flavobacteriia bacterium | reverse complement strand
TACAGAGAAAGTGTGTTTAAACGCAAGTTCAAAGATCAATATGTGATTTTGAACGTAACCTATCGCCTTAACAAAAAGCCGAATCTGAATACGAGTTATGGTGCTATTGAGAGCGAATTGAACAGAATGGGTATCACAGCTCCAACCATCCGTGATATTAGCAATGCCGTGATTGCGATTCGTTCTTCCAAATTACCTGATCCTAAAGTGATCGGAAACGCCGGAAGCTTTTTCAAAAACCCTGTGGTTGACCAAACCGTGGTCGATCAAATTCTAAAAACACATCCGGATGCACCGAACTACCCTGCAGAACCCGGAAAACGCAAGCTTGCAGCAGGTTGGCTTATCGAACAAGCCGGATGGAAAGGTAAAACGCTGGAAAAATATGGCGTACATAAATTGCAAGCCCTGGTTTTGGTGAATTATGGTGGTGCTACCGGAGAACAGGTGTTTCAGCTTTCCTCTGAGATCATTTCAGATGTGGAAGCAAAATTCGGTGTAACATTAGAGCGCGAAGTAAATATCCTGTAAATAGGTCCCTGAATGCAACATGAGGTCCAGAAACAGAAGATCATAAACGCGTTTCAAGTTCTAAAACTGAATCCAACTACCTCATGGAAAAAGATTCGTCATTCTTATCGGTCGCAAGCAAAAATCTGGCATCCGGATACCAATTCAAGTCAAGAAGCAAAAGCACGCACCGTTCTGATCAATGAGGCCTACGAATTTCTATCCGATTTCTTTGAAAAATCAGGCAGACTCAACGATCCAAGTGGCATCATTCGACATCTGACTGCATACAAAGATCATTCGATCAAAACAAATCATCGCGGCGAAGTAAAAAAACGTTTGATACGATTTTACGATAATAAATTAGCCTCAGAAGATCGTAATAAGGACCGACGCTTGGAAACTATTTTGATTCACGTGAATTTCTGGTTCTGTTTAGTGAATGTGTTCATCATGCCTCCGGCCCTAACAGTGCTTTTTGGATGGAATGGTTTGCTACTGGGACTCACCTCTAACCTCATCTTTATCCTTTTTACCATGAGTGCGGTAAGGAATCTGCATGTGATCCGGTGGGTCAGCTATTGGTCAAAAAACAACTAATCATACCAATAATCATAAAGCGATTTCGCTCGTCGGTCTCTAATCTCTTCCACTCCTATTTCGCGTAAACGCTCAGCTACATCTTTGATCGTCCGTTCATTTATAGACAAACCCCATCTCGGGACGACTATGGACGTACCCAACTTTTCAATTTCTTCACCTCTGGAGTTTTCAAAGGAAATATGAATTTCCAGTATGACAAAAAGTGGCTTCGTGAAAACACAAAAACGTGTGCGCTCCAGGTCGTAGTGCAAAGTTCTTTTTCTTTTGCTGATCTCCATGGATTTTGCACTCGAATCCACCCGAAGCTCTTTTGGTACTTTTCTGAAATATACTCCTGCCGGTGACATAAACACAAGGCATACGA
The DNA here is from genome assembly GCA_903928365.1 of uncultured Flavobacteriia bacterium. GTDB lineage: Bacteria > Bacteroidota > Bacteroidia > Flavobacteriales_D > Crocinitomicaceae > M0103. Next base: position 9,523 of record CAIYQV010000013.1, on the reverse strand, counting down.
TGAACGTAAAAAAATAACCTGAAGGATCTGTCAGCGTTTCTGCTAGTGGAATATCCCTTTTAGCATAAACTTGTAAAACGGTTACTACACGTGCTAAACAAACAAATAGTAAGAAATAGACAAATACCAGTAAAAAATCTATGGACCTGCGTTTCCATAAGAAGACCGGTTTATTTAGATCACCATGAGTCATCTGTTCCGTCTTCCTTATTGGTCAGATCAATGAGTTTTTTCCAGTTGTAAGTAGGATCATCCAGATCGTCGAGGATTTCTTTGTAATCCTGCTCGTTCAGATCATAGCGCGTGATCTCTTCACCAGTATATTCTTCAATCTGACTCAACAACTCCATTTCCCCTTCACTGCAAAACGATAACGCTTGTCCTTTGCTTGTCCCACGGCCTGTTCGACCACAACGGTGCACATAATTCTCCGGATTGTCTGGCAGATCGTAGTTGATGACATAATCCATTGAAGGAATATCGATGCCCCTTGCAGCTACATCAGTGGTAACAAGCACTCTATTTTCTCCGGTTCGGAAGCGCTCCAAAATCGCAAAGCGCTCCTTCTGCTCAATCCCACCATGCAAGGCTTCTGTCGTCACACCAGCTCGTGCCATGGCTGCCACCGCACGCTCCACACGTACTTTAGTACGCGCGAAAACAATGAATTTCTCCGTTTCATATTCTTTCAGGATATTCTCCAGAAAGTGCCGTTTATCATCCATCTCAATGAATGCCACAGCATGATCTACATTCTTCGATACCGGGTTTTTAGGAGCGATCTGAATACGGATCGCGTCACGAACCACATCATACGCCAGTGATTTGATCTTCTTACTAATGGTTGCCGTGAAAAACAACGTTTGTCGCTTGCGCGGAATGTGCTTCATTACATCTTTGATATCCTTATTGAAGCCTAAATCCAGCATGAGATCTGCCTCATCCAGTACTAAGAAGTCGACACCAGAAATATCAATAAACCCCTGACTGATCAGGTCGAACATGCGACCGGGTGTAGCGACAAGTACATCCACTCCATTATTCAAGGTGCGAATTTGTTGTTCTTGTTCAACACCTCCAAAAAGTCCAAGGACACGTACGTTTGTTTTCGCTCCAATTTCACGAAAAACTCCCGATATCTGTTTCGCCAGTTCCCGGGTTGGAACCATCACCAGACAACGGATCCCTTTATTTCTTTTACCTCCTGAGGAAACGATCTTACTAAGAACCGGAATCGCAAAAGCGGCCGTTTTACCAGTTCCCGTTGGTGCAACAGCCATCACATCTTCCCCCTCAAGGATCGGTTTGATCGCCTTAAACTGGATATCGGTTGGTTTTTTGAATCCGAGGACATCCAATTGTAATTTTATCTCATTGGCTATGCGGTAATCTTTGAATTTCATGGTTCTTCAGGTCACAAAAAAAGGGCTTGAAGGCCCTTTATTGTATGTTTAATTTGAATTACTCATTCACAGGCATCAGGATACGTCCGCAGTGTTCACAAACGATCACCTTTTTCTTAGACTGGATATCCAATTGTCTTTGAGGCGGAATCTTATTGAAACAACCTCCACAAGCATCGCGGTCTACAGGTACCACAGAAAGACCATTTTTTGCATTGCTGCGCAGACGATTGTATGCAAACACCAAACGCTCATCGATCTTTTTCTTAGCCGCTTCTGACTTCTTCAATAATTCATCCTCTTCTTTCTGAGTTTCGCCTACGATCTCATCCAATTCCGCTTTCTTTCCTTTCAAATCAGACTGACGGAATTCAAAACGCTCTTTCGCTTCTGTCAACAATTCTTTCTTACTGTCGATCTTCAACTTCGCTTCTTTGCTTTTCTTATCGTGCAATTTAATCTCTAACTCCTGAAATTCGATCTCTTTCGCAAGGGATTCAAACTCACGGTTATTACGAACATTATTTTGCTGCTCTTTATACTTAGCAATTGCTGTCTCTGCATCTTTAGAAGCATTCTTACGGTCCTGGATCTCCGTCTCTAAATCCTTCACTTCTTCCTGAATCTTGTTGATACGTGTCTCCAAGCCTTCCAATTCATCCTCCAAATCCTGCACTTCCAGTGGCAACTCACCACGGATCGTACGGATTCTATCGATCTCAGAATCGATCTTTTGCAATTCGAACAATGCGTCCAGTTTTTCTGCTACTGAAGCCTCTTTTTTCGTTGCAGTTGCTGCCATGCGCTAAAAATAATTTATTGGATTTGTATTTATTTCCGTTAAACGAACGGCAAATGTAGTAAATTTTTTCTTTAGAAGTGCTTCCAATAAATTTGGAGTAAACCGTTCGCTTTCGTAATGCCCGATATCAGCTATCACAATCCTTCCTTCGGCATCAAAAAACTCATGATATTTAAAGTCAGACGTTATGAAAATATCTGCGCCCGAAGCAATGGCATTTTTCAGTAGAAAACTACCGGAACCTCCACAAACGGCAACTTTCGAGATCTGCTTTCCACGAAGCGAGGTATATCGAACGGTACCGCATTGGAAAGTATCCTTTACCATTTGCAGAAAATCCAGCTCATCCATTGGTTTCTCAAGAAATCCGACCATCCCGCTTCCCTCTGTTTGGTTTGAATTTTTGAGCACATAAATATCATGTGCCACTTCTTCATAGGGATGAGCGGCTTTCATTGCAACGATCGCACTCCCAAGCTTGTGGGCTGAAACCAGAAATTCTGCACGAATCTCCGCATCGCTTGACAATTCGTTCAATGCTCCCGAATAAGGTTGAGCCTCACCTACGGGCCTAAAAGTACCCGTACCCTCCTGATAAAACTGACAATCCCTGTAATTACCTATCTCACCTGCTCCGGCAGCAAAAATGGCCTGACTAACAGACGTATGGTATTCTGCAGGCACAAATACCACCAACTTATACAGCACCTCTGCTTTTGGTTGCAAAATGGCTGAATTGACCAATCCCAGTCGGTCACAGATCACTTTATTCACGCCAAAGCGGTAATTATCCAGATTGGTATGAATCGCGTAAAGCGCAATATCGTTTTTGATACAAGACAAAACTGTGCGCTCTACATAATTCTTTCCCGTCAGTGACTTCAATCCTTTGAAAATGATCGGATGATGAGCGATGATCAAATTGGCGCCCAAGCGAATTGCCTCTTCAACAATTTCCTCAGTACAATCGAGGCAAAGAAGCGCCGATTTAACCTCCTCATCACGGTTCCCGACCAGAAGACCGCAATTGTCATAGGATTCCTGACTTGAAAGCGGAACAATATCTTCCAGAAATGAAATAACTTCTTGAATTTTCATGCCTTTTATAAATTTCGAATCAGACCAAAAGTGACACCATATGCACGGGCCTTGTGTATGTATGCATCCTGTTTGGAATAACTTGAATTCAATTGCCAGCGAAGCTCTGGAGCTAAAAACAATCGCCAGTTACGATGAACAGAAATATCAAAACCAACAGAGGCGATTGCGCTCAGCACAAAGGTATTGTAACCACTTTTGGACGATATATCATTCGAAGAACTGCCATTATCCGGTGTTGACCATTGTTGATTTTGCTTAAATCCAAAAAATAATTGCGGAAGAAGCCCAGCTCCACAATAGATCCTGAAAGCATTTCCATAACTATAATTGAGTTTTAGAGGCATTCCAATGTAAGAATAGGTTGTTTTGTAAGAAAACGTAGAATCTGATAGCGGATCTTTGTATCGGTAGGATTCCCCGTTTTGAAGATAGGCCATTCCACCTTCCCAAAAAAAACCGTGCTTCATCGCTCCTCTTATTCCAAGAAAATAGGACCAGGTATTCAGCACATCTTCATCAGCACGTTTCCCCAATTCTTCACCAAATAACCCATCATTGGAACTTAGTTTCCGACTTGTTTGAGACCAGTTTGCAGCCACAAAAAAGGCAGTTTCAGAAATGTTTTCTGACTGCTTATTGTTACGTTTCACTTTGGTGGATTCGGAACTGATCTCCAATTGAGCATGCGACCATTCCGAACCAACAAAAAGAAAAATCAAGCCCAATAAAACTTTCATTTTTTCGTTATTTTTACACCTTTGTTGAATAACGGCAAATATCTAAAAATAAGTCCTTACATCATGAGTGAACAAGAAATAAAACCAAAGAAGAAAAGTCTAGTAAAACGTATTCTGAAATGGACAGGGATCAGCTTCTTGTTCCTGATCATCATTCTTATCGCCGTTCCTTTCTTTTTTAAAGATGAACTGAAAGAAATGGTCATTGACGAAGTGAATAAATCACTCAACGCTAAGGTCTCTATGGGTGACTTCGACCTTACGTTCATAAGTACTTTTCCTAATATGACGGTAGAACTCAATGACACCAAAGTGGAAGGAATGGGTAAATTCAAAGGCGTTGAACTAGCCAATATCAAGCAATTTTCCGCGCATGTTGGTTTTTGGAGCGTGGTATCAGGAGATCAGATAGAAATCGATGAAATCCATGTGGAAGAACCTACATTTGATGTTCGCATTCTGGCTGACGGGACGGCAAATTACGACATAGTTAAGCCTGATTCAGTAAAAACCCCTGAGGAGAAAGAAGAACCATCCAATTTCAAGTTGTCCCTCAAAGAATACAGCATCACTAAGGCAAATATCCGTTACGACGATCAGTCTTCAGACATGTTTGCAGAGATTAAAAATCTGGATCATACGGGAACAGGTGACCTTACGGCGGACGTGATCGATTTCAACACCACTACCAGCATGGAGGAGCTCACCTATGAAATGGATGGTTTGAATTACTTGACAAAGGTCAAAACAAACGCAGTAGTAAACCTACTTATGGAATTCACCGAAAAGACCTCCAAGTTCACCTTTAAGGAGAATGAATTCAAGCTGAATGCACTGACCTTTTCGATCGACGGATTCTATTCGATGCTGGAAGGCTATGATGACATGGACATAAAACTGGATGCATCCAAAGCTACATTCAAAGATTTCCTTTCACTTATTCCGAGTTTCTACCAATCGGGCTATGAAAGCATGATCACTAAAGGGAATTTGGCAATGGGAGGAACCGTAAAAGGTAAAATGGACGACAAGAACATGCCAGGATGGGATTTCAAACTGAACATTGATAAGGCATCTATCAAATATCCGGACCTGCCTGGTACGATCAGTAACATTATTGTTAAAGCCGGTTCCAAATTTGACGGAGGGGAGAACATGGACAAGATGACGCTGGACGTTGACAAATTCCACGCTGATTTTGTGGGGAACACGATCGATGCGAATTTAAAAATGCGCAATCCAATGACCGACCCCCTACTTGTTTCTAAGATCGTCGCTAAAATGGATCTTTCTACGCTCAAACAGGTAATGCCGATGGCTGAAGGTGAATCCTACACCGGTAAGATGAACGCAGATGTGAATATCAACGGACGCATGAGCGCATTGGACAAAGGAGATTACGAAGCTTTCAAAGCGGAGGGTACTCTAGAATTGATGGATATGATCTACAAAACAAAGGATTTGAACGATCAGGTAGCGATTAAAGACATGCTGTTCCGCTTCTCGCCTAAAAATCTGTCACTTGAGAAATTAAACGCCGTAACAGGAAAATCAGATTTCGCAATGGCTGGCTCAATTGACAATTACATGGGATATGTATTTAGAAATGAGTTGTTGAAGGGTAATTTCAGTTTCAATAGTACTAACCTCGATTTGGATCAGTTAATGAATCTGGTACCGGCCACTGAATCAGCACCAACCGAAGAAGCTTCAGCTGAAACTACAGAAACGAGCACGGAACCAACCCTAATACCTGATAATCTTGACTTCTTAATGAATACATCCATCGCTAATTTGCGATATAACGGTATGGATATTAAAAATGTAAAAGGAGCTGTTCGAATCAAAGAAGAGGTTGCATCCCTTGATGATCTTACAATGAACACCATGGGAGGCACGGTCGGTATAAAGGGAAGCTACAGCACCAAGGACCATAGCCAACCAAAAGTAGATTTCGCCTACACTTTGAAGGAAATTGATGTGAAGCAACTTGCTGATAATTTTGTGACGGTAGAAAAATTGGCTCCAATCGCAAAATATGCTACAGGCAAAATCAGTTCGAACTTCGAAATGAAATCTGACCTTACAGCGAATCTGGAGCCGATCTATGCTTCACTATCTGGTTTGGGAGACTTGTCTACCAGCACACTGAAAATTTCAGGCTTCAAGCCCATGGAAAAAATGGGTGAAGCTCTAAATATCAGTAAGCTTTCCTCACAAACATTGAAGGACATCAAGGCACGATTCCAGTTTGCTGATGGAAAGGTAACCGTAAAACCATTCGATGTCCAAATGGGCAAGATTAAAACAAATATCTCCGGTTTCACATCATTTGATCAAAAGATCAATTATGATCTCAAAATGCTGATCCCTAAAGAAGAGATTCCAGCTTCATTAATCAAAGCCGCTGAACAAGCGATTAGCAAGGTGAATTCACTTTCTCCTAAGCTCAATCTTAGCAGTATTCCGGATGTACTACCTGTCAAAGTAGGAATGGGCGGAACCGTAACCGACCCGAAAGTGACAAATAACTTTAAAGAGGCACTACTAGAAGCGACAGGCAACCTGAAAGATCAGGTCATTGACAAAGTGAAGGAGGCTGTTAAAGACACGGTGAAAGCCATTGTTGATGAAAAGGTGAAGGAAGTGAAGGAAGATCTCAATGCAAAAAAACAGGAAATCCTGGAGGATGCTCAGAAACAAGCTGACAAAGTAAAGGCTGAAGCCAAAAAGGCTGCAGATGCGGTTCGAGCTCAATCTAAAAAAGAAGCAGATCAATTGATGCAACAGGCCGGATCGAATCCTTTAAAACAACAAGGAGCGAAGATCGCAGGTGAGAAACTCAAAAAAGAGGGCGAGGAAAAGGCTCAGAAAATTGAGAAGGAAGGTAATCAGAAAGCCGACCAGATCATGGCAACCGCAAGACAAAAAGCGGACGCCATAAAATAATATTAAAAAGCTCCTTCGGGAGCTTTTTTACTTTTTCAGATGAAACATTGTCAGATAAAAGGGATCAAGGAAACTTCAGAATATTCGTAATTTTGAATTGATGAGCGAGCGTACTTCGGGTTTTAACCGAATGAAACAATTATTCTTTAGACTGGGAATTGCATTACTATTGCTTTCACTTACACGCATCCTATTCTATTTTTTTAATAGCTCGCACTTTAGTCATATAGCCCTTTCTGATTTCATTTACGGATCATGGTTTGACGCCATTACTATTGCTCTTTATTATGCTCCTTTTGTCATTCTGCACCTCATACCGGTGCGTAAGGAGCGAAGTTTCCGAATTAGAGAACAACTCTCAAAATTCTTATTTATCGCCTTGACTTCCTTAATACTGGCCATGAATCTTATGGATTTTGAGTATTTTAAATACACTAACAAACGGTCGACTGCAGATCTTTTCGCCATCCTTGGTGCAGGCAACGACTTTTCTCAACTTGCTACAACTTTCCTTAAAGATTTCTGGATTCTTATCGTATTGCTGGCTCTTTTCCTTTGGTTAACCGAACGATTGTACCGCAAAACACAACGATTTTCATTTGAACCAGACACATGGAAACCTTCCCTCATTCAGATGGCCATTGTTTTACCATTGATGATCATCACAGCGCGCGGCGGATTCCAATTGAGACCCATTGGCATTATGGAAGCAGCTCAGTACACAACACCCGAAAATACTGCATTAGTACTCAACACACCATTCTCCATGGTTAAGTCGTTCGGTATGGAACGACTTGAACAGAAACATTTTTTTTCGGAGTTAAAGGAGAAAAGGTACTTTGACCCGGTTCGCAAAAGTCAACCCCAGCACATTCTTCCAGAAAAAACCAATGTGATGATCATCATTCTGGAAAGCTTTGGTAACGAGTGGGCAGGACCTTCTACAAAAAGATCGAGTTACACTCCTTTTTTTGACTCTCTCTTAAATCACTCGCTGACATTTGAGTATGGTATTGCCAACGGAAAAAAATCGATTGAAGCTGTCCCTGCAATTATTGCTTCCATCCCGACGTTAATGGACAACCCGTACATTTCGTCCCCTTATGGAAATAACAAAATTCATTCACTTGCATCTATCCTTAATGAAAATGGGTACGCTACTGCATTTTATCATGGTGCAACAAATGGTTCGATGCGTTTTAACGGCTTCGCCGCCCAAGCAGGCTTCGATCACTATTTTGGGCGTTTTGAATACAATAACGATAAGCATTTCGATAAAACATGGGGTATTTTGGACGAATACTTTAACCCCTGGACTGCCCGACAATTATCCAAGTTAAAGGAACCGTTTTTCGGAACCCTGTTCACACTTTCATCTCATCACCCTTACTACATTCCGCCTCATTATCTGGACAAAGTAAAAAAGGGCCCTCACCCAATCTGTGCTTCTATAAATTACGGTGACTATGCTCTAAAAAAATTCTTTGACGAAGCACAAAAACAACCCTGGTACCGCAACACCTTGTTCGTTTTAGTTGCCGATCACACACCAGCAACTAATTCACCAGCTTACAGTGCCCGGGAGATGATGTATCGCATACCAATAGCCTTTTACGATCCTTCCGGTCATTTACCGGTTAAACGCGAAAAAAGGATTTTTCAGCAACTCGACATCATGCCTACTCTACTCGATTTACTCAACATCAAATGCTCCTACTATAGCTATGGCAATTCTCTGTATTCCAAAGAAATACCAGAAGGATTAACCTACCTTGAAGGCACCTATCAGTACTATTTTAACTCCTCTATTTATTATCTCTCTGACGAAAAGGCACGAAATTTGCTTGAATCGAGCGCAATTTTGCGGTCAAGTCCACTTTCCCCTGAAGAAAAAAACCATCAGGATAAGTTTGCATTGAATCGATTGAAAGCGATCATTCAGCGATATAACCGGGATTTGATCAGCAATAAGACGGCTGTAGAATGAAACAAAAGATCCGATTTATTATCAATCCCATTTCCGGTGTCGGAGACAAGAACGAACTACCCAATTTAATTCAAAATCACCTGGATCATTCCAAATTCGACTACGACATTGCTCATACGGAATACCGTAAGCATGGAAAAAAGATTGCATACGAAGCCAGTTTGGAAGGAATTGATATCATTTGTGCTGTGGGTGGAGACGGTTCGGTTCACGAAGTAGGCACCGCACTGATTGGAACCCAGACCAAATTAGCGATCCTTCCATGTGGATCAGGTAACGGTCTAGCTCGTCACCTGGGTATCCCTATGGATCTGGCAAAAGCGATCGAATGTATTAATAAGGATGAGAGTCTTCGCATGGATACAGTGGTAGTGAATGACAAGCCTTTTCTAGGAATAGGTGGATATGGCTTCGATGCCGTGATCGCCAAAAAATTTGATAAATCAGTGAAACGTGGGTTCTGGAGTTATGTCAAACTCGTAACAAAAGAATTCGGTCGCTTCCGACCAGTGAATGTCTCCATCGATATCAACGGAGAGACACG
>CAIYQV010000012.1 GCA_903928365.1 uncultured Flavobacteriia bacterium | reverse complement strand
TGAATGTATAACGCGTCCGTATACAAAGCGCCACCAACCACCAGCTATGCTTATATCAGCAGTCATAGTATTATTGTCCGGTGACATGGTGATCAGATATGTAATACTCGCAGCTGCATTGGCTGGGTTATTAATCTCAGCGCCATTGATTACCTTCGCTAATCCTAGGTGTGCACCAATTCCATTTAGTGTTAGTTCACCTGTTGATGAACTGTATACGTAGGAATACGGGGCATTAGTAACACCATCGTGAGGGGCTACAGGAGTTCCACAGCCATCAGGAGTTGCTCCCTGCCATGCCTCCAACCAGGTGCTTCCATCCATATAATGATTCAGGGTGCCATCTGCATCAAATTTTAAAGAATCATCGAATAAACAAGCTCGTGTAGCAACATCCGCTAATGAATTGGACCACCATGAACCATCTCCCTGAGCCGGTCCAACAGCCAATGAACCTACATCAGACTTTAATTGCCATGTTCCCACAAAAGGTGCGCTTGCAACGTGTATGATACGTCCATATACAAAACGCCACCAACCACCAGCAATACTGATATCAACAGTCATTGTGTTATTGTCTGGAGAGAATGAGATCAGATAGGTGATACTCGCTGCTGCATTCGCTGGATTATTGATCTCTGCTCCATTAATCACTTTTGGAAGACCAAGGTGTGCACCAATTCCATTTACCGTTAATTGACCAGTTCCAGAGTCATAAGTGTATGTATACGGAGCATTAGTAGTGCCATCGTGCGGAGCTACCGGAGTTCCGCAAGATTCTGACGCCACACCCTGCCAGGTTTCGAGCCATGTACTACCATCCATGTAATGGTTTAGGGTGCCATCCGCTTGAAATGTTAGAGAATCATCGAAAAGACATGCTCTCGTAGTTACATCCCCAACGGAACTTGACCACCACGATCCGTCTCCTTGATTTGGCCCAACGGCCAACGCTCCAACTGTTGGAGACAGTTTCCATGTCCCTTCGATCTGAGCATGCGCCTGCAATAAAAACAAGCAACTTAAAAAAGTAAATAGTTTTTTCATGACGATTGATTTTGAGTAAATATAGTACATTTTACTATAAGTTAAAATTTATCTTACATTTTAAATGTATAGTCCTTGTTTTCGACCAGTTTTTTGTACTTGCCATAATCAAAAGAGAACAGCTTTGCCGGTCGATGTTTCACGTTGGTTTGCTTTTCATTGTGTTCAATAAAAGGTATGGATTTAATTTTCTTTCGGAAGTTCGCCTTGTTCAGCTCCACGTTGAATGCATATTCATACAATTGCTGTAATTCATTCAGCGTAAATTTGTTAGGCAATAGATCAAAGCAAATAGGTTCGTAACTCAATTTATTCTTAAGAATTTCGAAGGTACTTTCTACGATGAGATTGTGATCGAAAGCTAACGAAGGAATCTCATGTATCGGAACCCATTTCACTTCATTGGCCCAGGAAGATGCAACCGCATTAACCTCATCGATCTTGACGAGAGCAAAATAGGCGCAAGTGACTACCCTACCCTGCGGGTGTCGATCGGGTTTCCCAAAGGTTTGAGACTGATGCAGATCAATATTTTTAAGACTGGTCAGATCAAAAAGGATCCTGCTTGCAGCGTCCATCAGATCCTCCTCCGGATACACTAAGTCCCCCGGTATGGCCCAATCGCCTTTATATGGATCCATATCTCTTTTGATCATCAAGAGATTGATCTCACCATTCCTCAATCCAAAGATCAAGCAATCCAAAGACAAAGAATACGAAAAAAACTTTTCGAATTCAATTCTGTAATTATGATTCATTTTGCAGCGTAATAGAAAGTGGTAATTTGATTATTTATAGCAATAGTAAACTTTCCTGATTCCAATAGTATTCGTTCTTCATTATCGTAAAATTGAAGATCTTCTTTTGTCAATTCAAATTGAATTTCTTTGGTTTCACCCGGTTTAAGATCTACTTTTTCGAATCGTTTTAATTTTTTTCCCGCAGGAACAAATGAGGCATAATCATCTGATAGGTAGAGCTGCACAATTTCCTTCATAGCCATCTTTCCTGTATTTGTCACCTTTACAGAAACAGCTATTTTCTCGTCCCCACTAAATTCATTTTTATTGAGCTTTATCGGTTCATAAGAAACTGTTGAATAAGATAAGCCAAATCCAAAATCCCACTGAGGATCATACGCTGTAAAATCTCCCGATTTCGACCTGTCTACACTTTTCGGATGGTCATAGAATTCAATAACACCATCATATTTGGGATAGGTGTATGGTAATTTTCCTGAAAAATTCACTTCTCCATACAGCAATTTCACCAATGCATCCGCGCCAAAATCACCGGGCAAATAGCACTGTACAATGGCATCAGATTTATCCACAACAGGTCTAATAATCCTCGGTCTGCCTTCCAACAGAACAACCACTACAGGCTTACCATGTGCATGCGCCAACTCCACAAGCTGTAACTGTTCTGCATCTAAATTAAGCGAATGCAGATCCCCCGGCTTTTCAGTTGACGGTAGCTCGCCCAAACAAAGAACAGCCACATCACATTGATCCAGTTTTTTAAGATAATCCGCCGTATTCACAGCTCTTGTTTGCTCAAAACCATTCTCAAGATAAAGTTCCGCTCCCTGAGCAAATAACACATTTTCTTTCCCAATATAGGATTCAAATGCTTCCTTCACCGTCTGGCAGCCAAGTGAGTTAAATGATGTGTCCATTCCCTGCCAGGTATGCGTCCAGGCACCATTCAAATAATTCAACTGATTGGCAGTCGGACCTGCTACTAAAATTTTTTTGGAACGCGCTAGCGGTAAGGTAGACTGTTCATTTTTGAGTAAGGTTATGGACTCCAAAGCTGTCAACAGGGACTGCTTTTTAAAATTTTCTGAAGCAAAGTCAGGATAGAGCGAAGGATCGAATAATTGCTTCTCAAAAAGTCCTAGATTCATTTTAACTCTCAGAATTCGACGAACGGCATCATTTAAGCGATCGTTTGAAATTTTACCTTCTTTTACTGCTTTAATAATAATCTTGCAGTATTCCTTGTAAAAAGGACTAAGAGGCACCATGCTCATATCAACTCCTGCATTGAATGCCGCTATGTAAGCACTCTCCAATGACTCAGAAGTTTTGTGCACTGTATGCAACATGATAAAATCTTCCCAGTCAGAAACAGCAAAACCCTGGAATTTATACTCCCCTTTTAGTACCTCTGTCAACAAATGATAATTTGTGTGGCCAGGCACCCCATTCACTACACCACTGTTGATCATTACTGTTTGTGCACCTGATTCCACTGCTTTCTTGAAGGACGGTAAATACAATTCTCTCATGTATTTGTCAGGAATCCATCCCGGTGTCCTATCTCTTCCGCTTTGGGCTGCGCTATAACCTACAAAGTGTTTCATACAAGCTGCAACACTGTTTTTACCAATAGAGTCTTTTCCCTGATAACCGATGATCATGGCTGAACCCAATTCAGCACACAGATAAGGATCTTCGCCAAGTGTTTCAAAATGTCTTGACCACAAAGGTTGTCTACCGAGATCCAATACCGGAGAAAAGTTCCATGGAATTCCAGAGGCGCGGACTTCATAAGCCGTAATTGCTGCTGCCTCCTGAACTAAAGTTCTGTTCCATGTCGCTGCCAACCCAATTTCCTGCGGAAACAAGGTTCCTCCGGAAGTGTAATTCATTCCGTGAATTGCATCTATTCCATAAATGACTGGAACTTTAATCTGGCCGGCATGGTAAGGAACCTTTATATCATTCACGATGGATTTCCATTCTTCGCGAGTGAGCGTGTGCCATCCCACATTGAGGACAGAGCCAACTTTATATTCCAACAGGGCCTCATTCAATTTAGCAGGATCGATCCTGGCAGGTGAAACAGCACCTTTATCAGCTGTTGCCAGAAGAACATCCAAGGTTATTTGACAAGTCTGACCAACCTTTTCTTCCAATGTCATGGAAGACAGGATCCGATCAATATCCTTTTCCCGTTGCGGTGTTTCAACTCCGGATAGCTTTGCAACACCGCATGAACCAATGATTAAAAGGACTAATCCTGTATAAAAACTTCTACCATATCTTCGAAATGTCGAACTCATTGGAATACTCTTACATAATCAACGTACATGGATTGAGGGAAAATAGTTGTCGCATCTGGACTTCCAGGCCAATTACCACCTACAGCAACATTCAGAATTAAAAAGAATTTTTCCTGAAATTCGCTTAGTTCGGCAGGAGTAACATCCAGCTGACTGTATTGAATATCATCCATAAACCATTTGATCGAATTAGCGTCCCATACTACTGAGAATACATGAAATTCATCTGCGAACTTACCTGAAGTCAAACTATAACTATTACCGTATTGTGCATGCCCCGCCTGCTCCCAGTGTCCAGTACCATGAACCGTACGATCGTTTTGACCATCGCCGCCAATTAATTCCATAATGTCAATTTCTCCGCATGACGGCCAACCGACCGTTGAAAAATTGTCGCCAAGCATCCAGATTGCAGGCCAGATTCCTTTTCCATAGGGCACTGCAGCACGCACATCTATCCTACCATATTTCCAGGATTGAAGACCTTGTGTTTTTAGTCTGGTGGAAGTGTAATCCTGGGCATTGAAGGTTTCAGATTTAGCTTTGATCTCAAGTAATCCATTGGCAACAGTGTGGTTTTGATCTGTATAGTACTGAAGCTCATTGTTCCCCCACCCTGAACTTCCTGTGCCAATATCAAATGTCCAGTCGGATGACAGCGTGGTTCCATCGAATTCATCACTCCAGACCAATGTGTATCCAGGGTAGGAAGTTGGGGTAGAGTAACCAGTGGTAGGTGCTCCTGATGTATTCTGGTCTATAAACACAATCACCTCATGAAGCTCTTCAATGTATACCGTCTGGGTCGTATTCGCTCTGACATTAATGGAATAAGTTCCATTCGCAGCAAAGGTGTGGGTTGCTGTTCCCGATTTACTCTCCACGAAAACGGTGTCAGTCTGATCGTAAAAAACAATCGTGTAAAAATTGGCCTTATCAGCCGTTGCAGTAACCGTCACGTCACCGCTCGAATGTTCAATAACCACATTCAGATTCTCGGGTAAAATAGCTGCCGGCGTCGGGTCTTCTTTTTTGCAAGAGGATGCAAAAAGTAAGAATGGAAAAAACAGAAAAATCGTACTTTTTATCATGGCTTATATTATTCGCTTTTTAATTTAAGGTACCACAAAAGTCCACCCGCATGGTGGCCATATTGCAAATACATGGTTGTATCAGTAATGTCGAGAATTCGGTACGTATTTACTCCTGTGTAAAATCCAATAAAGGAATTATTCGACACAGTGATGGTATTTTGAGCGCCTTCTGCAAGTAACCAAGTCTGATCGAGCTGATCAGTGTATGGCGCAGTGTAGTCGAATAAATTCTGAAAAGATCCAGGAAAAGATGCCGCGAGTGAATTATGAATGTAGACATCCCCATGATTCACCATATCGAATTTAAATCCATTCAAATAGAAAATATATCGATCGTCGTAAATTCCACATCCCGGTTTTTCATTCGACGCAGCAGACCACCATTCAGGTGTAGGCCCCAAGGCACTTTCAGGATCCGGTCCAACACCAATGTGCGCAGTAGCCGCTGAATCCACCGCCCATACCTTGTAACCTGGACCACTAACACCACCGGTCAGTTTGTTGTAAAACGGATTATTCAACAAACTCAAATCGTCCTGAGTGATGGTAATGGATTGGGTAGAGCTTTTACTTCCTCCTTTTGCAAAAACGGTCAATTTTACAACATACGTTCCGGCATATGGGTATTCTCCCGTAATAACTGCACCCTTCTTTTTAATACCATTTCCAAGATCCCAAAGACATTGAAGATCTCCGTTTGCGGCAGAGAATTCAATGACATTGTCACTTGTTGCAGATACCGCATAAGTGAATTGAGCATCCGCATCTGTTGGAGCATCTCCTAGAGTATGCTCCTTTCGACAAGAGAATGCCAGAACTGTCAGAATTATAAGATATGAATAGCGCATAAAAAATGTTTTTAGTAACCTGGATTTTGTGACCAATTACCTCCTGCAAGATCGATCTCAACCTGAGGAATCGGGAATAATTCATGCTTCCCCGGAATAAAGCCCTGAATATAATCAGCAGCCTTTCCTGTCCGCACGAGATCGAAAAAGCGATGTCCTTCACCTGAAAGTTCAAATCTTCGCTCGTTGTAGATGGTGTTGATCGAAGAAACCGGCACGCCCTGTACACCTGCTCTGGAGCGAACAGCATTCACCAACTGTTGGGCCGTAGAGGTGTTTCCGGTTTGATAATGTGCTTCCGCGGCCATTAAAAGAACATCTGCATAACGGATCACACGATAGTTCACTGGACTGGTAAGGTCATTATCCGGCAAACCTATTTCTCCCTGTCGCTTTATGTATTTATTGTTGTAATATCCCGTGTGACCTCCAGCTCCGACTGCATAGGTAATACTTTCAGGGTTAGGCTGAGCTGCAATGAATGCGTCAATATCAAGGATTGTTAAATCACGTCTCGGATCTGTAGGCGAGAAGGCATCGTAAAGCGACTGTGTGGGAAGATTATAACTGTTTCCATCTCCATAAACGGGGCCATTGTATTGACGAATTCCCTGAAAACCAGGGGCTGCATTCCCCTCTAAACAGATCAGACAGCCATAGCTTCCTCCTTCTAATCCGGTATATTGTACATCAAATACCGTTTCGGAATTGTTTTCGTTGGCCGCAAGGAACAACTGATCATAATCCGAAATAAGCGCGTAGATTCCACTATTTCTGACCTCATCGAGTGTGGATGCCGCTTCTGCATATTTTCCCTGATAGAGATATGCCTTTCCTAACAAAGCTAAAGCTGCTCCTTTAGTCGCCTTCCCTTTGACTGTGGCAGTCCAGGGTAATACAGAAGCAGCGAACTCTAAGTCATCCTGTATTTGAGCATAGACCTCTGAGGCAGGTGAACGAGGAATCTGTCTTGCCTCCTCTATACCGATACGTTTGTCGATGACCAGTGGAACATCTCCGAAGAATTTTACAAGCTCGAAATAATAATACGCTCTTAAAAAACGTGCCTCGGCAATAATCTGACCCTTACCAGGAAAATCAATGTTATCCTTGTTTTCCATGATGTAGTTCACTCGGGTAATTCCAGCATAATTCCAGCGAAGAATGTTTCGTAATTCATTATTCACACCACCATGGGTCATATTGTCGATCTGATGCAATCCTTGAGAATCATTTACGCTTTCTCCTCCTGCAATCGCATTGTCGGAAGCAATTTCACCAATCCAAAGTGAAAGGAAGGATGCCTGCAATAAATCATATGCTCCTGTGAGTGCTTTTTCATAGTCTTCCTTCGTTTGGAAAAAGTTCTCCGCATCCTGTGTGTAAGGAGGATCGACACTCAGAAATTTCTTACACCCCGTAATACTAATAATCAGTATTACTCCTAAGGTAATATTTAGTACTCTTTTCATAATTAAAATGCGATTTGAAGTCCTGCCATATATGTTTTTGCCTGTGGATACATTCCAAAGTCAACGCCTGAGGATAACACACTTGAAGCTCCTATATCCGGATCATATCCCTGATACCTCGTCAATGTAAACAGATTGTTCACTGCAATATAAACGCGCAAGGATTCGATCTTCATCTTTCTAGCTGCGCGAACAGGCAGTCTGTAACCTAACTGGATATTTTTCATTCGGAGATAGGAACCATCCTCTACATAATAGGATGAGAATATGGTATTTCTTGTCGCTTCTGTCGTAACACGTGGATGTTCATTGGTACTACCGGGGCCAGTCCATCGGTCGATCACGTATCCCAATTGATTAGCATACGGCTGTTGACGTTCAAAATTTCTTATTACTTCTTGTCCAATAGCAGCATAAAGATTCGCAGAAAGATCGAACGATTTATATTTAAGATTTAATGCAAAACCCGCCGTGAAATCAGGAATAGGTGAACCGAGATATGTTTTATCTGAATCATCGTTAAAATTGATCACGCCATCTCCATTTTGATCCACGAAGCGAATATCTCCCGGTTTCGCTCCCTCCTGATAAACAGCAGCATTGTCAATTTCCTCCTGAGTTTGGAAGATCCCATCCATTTGATATCCGAAGAAATAACCGAT
>CAIYQV010000011.1 GCA_903928365.1 uncultured Flavobacteriia bacterium | reverse complement strand
TGATTTTTGAGTCCTGTTTGACCATTCACAAAATCTCTCATCTTTTTCTCGAATACCAGTCTCGGACCTTTATTCTGATAGATGCTCATAGCCAGGGGGTGTGATTTGAATAGCAATAGAATGACTTCATGCTGCATTTTGATCACGGGCCTCAGTGTTTCATTTTGAAACCGTTCCATCATAGGAGTGTCCTCTGTATTGGGAATGGGCAGTATCGGGCGAAGAGCCATTAATTCATCACGATCCATAGTGTACTATTTAAACAGACAAACCTTTTGAAGGTTCGAATTTATTCTGATTCAATGCGGCTGTGAACAGGAAGGTACTCTTCTAAGAAATCCTCTAAACGGGGATCTACAAAACTGGTTGATGAAAGCAGGAACTGACATTTTGGGATGCTCTCAGCGATTCTGGAAATTTGCGTTTTATAACCTCCCTTGAAAAGTTCGATGGTATCATCCAGAATGAACAATTTCAATTTACTGACATTGTATCCATTCTGATTATACAGTTCAAGTAGTCGTTTTGGGGTGCCCACAATGATTTCAGTCCCATCAAAAATGTCATTGCGTTGTTGTAATTTGTTTCCTCGGTCATGCGCGAGATCCACCGTTAAGTCAAGTGGACGACAGATCTTTTCTAAAGTGGCGTGCATCGCATATGCCTTATCGTCGGTTGAACAAATGACGATCGCTCTTGGTGAACCTTCACTGGCTTCGGTGATTTTTTGTACCAGAGTTACCAAAATAGAGGTCGTTTTTCCTGCTCCCTTGTGACCTTCAATGAGTAAATTTTTACCGGCTTTGATTCCGTCGATCACTTTCCATTGAAATGGATTTAATTCGCTGATCCCTTTATCAGGAAGGATTTCCTGCAATTCCGTTCGAAGTTTATCTAAACTCATTTGTTCAGTTTTTTATTATCCTTGTGGCGGGAATGATCCCGATCGGTTTTTTTCTCTAGGTTCTTTTGTAAAGCCGTTTGTAGATTGACCCCTGTTTGGTTTGCAATACACATAATCACAAAGAGCACATCCGCAAGTTCGTCTCCGAGATCTTTACCTTTGTCCGATTCCTTCTCGCTCTGTTCACCATAGCGCCTTGACATGATCCGAGCCACTTCGCCTACCTCTTCCATCAGAATGGCCGTATTCGTTAGCTCATTGAAATAACGAACACCGTATTCTTTGATCCACTTATCGATCTCTTTTTGTGCCTGATGAATAGTCATTTGATTTGAAGATTTGATGGATTTGAAAATTTGACTTTTAATTTGAATATCGAGCCCTGAGCGATGCCGAAGGGCGAAATACTATTCTCTGTTCTTTGAATCAATTATAATAGTTACTGGTCCGTCGTTTACCAACGAAACCTTCATATCGGCGCCAAATTGTCCTGTCTCGATCTTTGCTCCGTGAGACGATTCAAGTTCACGAAGGAAATATTCATACAAGGGTACAGCCTGTTCTGGTCGAGCAGCGCGGATATAACTCGGACGATTTCCTTTTTTCGTTGAGGCATGTAGCGTGAACTGACTTATCACCAAAAATGAACCGTTTACGTCGTTGATACCATAATTCATTTTTCCTTCCTGATCCGAAAAGATACGCATTCCGATGATCTTCTGAATTAACCAGTCAGCATCACTTTGATCATCGTCGTGTTCGATGCCGAGAAGAATGAGCATTCCATTTCCGATCGATCCGTACATTTTGCCTTCAATGGTCACTGAGGCTTCTGAAACACGTTGCAGTACTACTCTCATCCGTAAATATCTTTTCGGTGGACTTCATTTGGATCTTCCTGCATCAACTGTAAATAAGTTTGATAACGGGTTTCCGGAATTTCACCATCATGCACTGCTTGTTTTACGGCACATTTGGGTTCGTTCAGGTGTTGACAATTGTGAAACTTGCATTCTCCGATCAATGCGCGCATTTCGGGAAAATAATGTGATAAGTGTTCCTTTTCAAGATCCACAATTCCAAAAGCGCGAATTCCCGGAGTATCTATGACGTAACCTCCGCAGGAAAGCTTGTACATTTCCGCAAAAGTAGTCGTATGTTGTCCTTGCAAATGGGCCTTCGATATTTCACCCGTGCGCAATTCAAGCTCTGGGTCAAGTGCATTTACCAGCGTACTTTTACCAACACCACTATGTCCAGAGATCATCACCTGTTTTCCAGAGATTTCATTTCGAAGCAATTCGATATTGATTTGATTTACAGCAGATATCCGTTGGCAAGGATACCCTATTGATTCATACGTTTGCTGCACATTATCAAGTTCCTCAAGATCCTTCGTGCTATACAAATCGACTTTATTGAAAAGTAGAGTTACAGGTATTCGGAATGATTCTGCTGCGACAAGGAAACGATCAATAAAGGCGAGATGCGTAAATGGAGAATGCAGTGTGACCAGCATATACGCACGATCCACATTGGCCGCAAGGATCTGCATCTGCTTGCTCAGATTGGTCGATTTGCGTACAATGTAATTGGTTCGTTCTTCGAAATCGGAGATGGTGCGTTTGCCTTCTTCATCCGAATCATCATCAACAATCACTCTGTCACCTACGGCAATGGGGTTGGTCGTACTCAGTCCTGAAAGTCTCAGTTTTCCTCTGATGCGACAGGAAATAACCTTCCCATCCGTCAACTCGACGGTATACCATTTACCTGTGGATTTGAGTACGGTACCTTTCTGTGGCATGAATACAAAGATAGGACTCTGAAACTAAGATTGGGGTCACTCATTCAAACCTTTGCCTGCGAGTATCCCTGGGTGGCATTTATCTATTCTTGTTTCACGGGTGGCCGACTGTTTCGCTTGTCCAAAGTGCAACAAATATGCGCGCTGTCTGCCGGGTGTTAATTTGTAAAATGCTTCTTTCAATGCTGGATCACGTTCCATTCTGTGCTGAAATTCTTCCGGCACATCATATTCTGTTGCTTTTTTGAACGTGATCTTAGCACCTTTTTGTTCCAGCTCAATGGCTTCGTAGATAAAAGATTTGATCGATTCTTTGTGATTTTTCACCTCGACGATGGACCTGAATTTAAATTGCTTTACAGCCTGAGAGTTTTCTCCCGGACTTTCCATGAGCATGTCTGGATCTGTGATTAATGCGCCCTTGAAAAAACTTAGGGAACAGTATTCCTTGAATGCTGCGAGCATCAGGACATTTTTCTTGTTGACAGTGTAGCAAGGCATTCCCCATTTCATTTCCTCATTGAGATTAGTGCTTTCCAGTATGAGCTTTCGCAAAAAATCCAGCTCCTGATGCCAGGTGTGAACCTTACAGGCCGGCGTATCAAACAGCTTGCATCTGCCGCAGCCTGAGTTGAAATAGGTATCGATGTCCTTGGTCATAGTATTCTAGTTAATTTAAAGATGGAAGAGAATCAAATTTAAACACCTGTACAAAGTTGTGGATAAAACTCAGCTCTTCTGAGCAATAAATGAAAAGAAATAATAATTGTTGTCAAAGTTAGAAAGGTAAAATATCTGACACTTCATGGCTTTCTCATGATTTTTATAATTCGCTCTGAAAGAGCATAATAAACCAGCATCGGACAAGGACTCTTGAGATCGTCATGAGATTTTGCGCAAGGGACATATTCCCCCAATGTAACGATGCAGCTCTGAATCGGAATTATATCCATATCGTATTCAGTACGAAATATAGAACTCATTTAATCGACGAAGAAATCGTGAACACAGGGCATTTTTGGAAAAAAATGAGATTGAATTTGTTTGGGATTGATTATTACGTCCTTTCAGGTCAGGGCTTGGTTTAGTTTGTAGTTAAGATCCGATGGAGTACCTCCATCGTTGATATCTATTGCGCCCCTTCAGGGCTGTATTACCTTAAATTAAGTTAAGGAAAATATATTGTAAATCAAAATAGTAAGCTGCGAATCGAGATGGTAGAATAATTTCATAAGTAGATAGGTCTAGTTTAAAAGACTTAACACAGTTACCGAAACCCCCTTCCTGACAGATTTCGTATATTCGCACCCAAATACGTGAAAGATGTCAATTGAGGTTAAACACCTTGTAAAATACTACGGAGAACAAGCAGCGGTCAATGATATTTCCTTTTCGATCGCTAAGGGGGAAATCGTTGGTTTTCTCGGTCCAAATGGAGCAGGAAAATCTACTACAATGAAGATCCTAACTGGGTTTATTCCGGCTACATCAGGGGATGTGACCGTTTGTGGTTTGCCCGTGGATGTGGATTCGTTGAATACCCGTCAGTTGATCGGGTACCTCCCAGAACATAATCCGCTTTACCTCGACATGTATGTAAGGGAGTATCTAGAGTTTGTAGGGAAGATCTACAAGATCAAAAATCTTAAAGACCGTGTGAATGAAATGATCAAAGCGGTTGGACTTGACGTAGAACAGAATAAAAAGATCGGTGCGCTGTCCAAAGGATACCGTCAACGGGTTGGTTTGGCTGCGGCTATCATTCATGATCCGCAAGTGCTCATTCTGGATGAACCTACATCCGGACTCGATCCGAATCAGTTGGTAGAAATCCGCGAATTGATCAAAACAATCGGACGTTCAAAAACAGTTATGTTGTCCACCCACATCATGCAGGAGGTAGAAGCGATCTGTGACCGCGTAGTGATCATCAACAAAGGTCAGATCGTTGCGGATGATACAGCTTCGCATTTGCAGGTAGATCTTTCACATCAAACAGTTTATGCTGAATTTGAAGGTGAACTTTCCAAAAAGCAGTTGCAGGGAATTCCTCACGTGAAAAAGTTGGAAAAGGTGAAAGAAGGTTGGCTGCTTGAAACCACGGATGATGTGGATTTGCGCAAAGAGATCGCTCAATTTGCTCAGCAAAAAGGGATCCTCGTGTTGACCTTGAAAACGGAAGCCAAAACACTCGAAGAAGTATTCAAAGAATTAACAAAATCCTGATGCCCACAAATTTTATCGAAGAATTGCAATGGCGCGGAATGGTGCACGACATCATGCCCGGTACGGAAGAAGCATTGAACAAACAAGTATCTGCCGGATATATTGGTTTTGATCCTACGGCTGATTCTTTGCACGTTGGTCATTTGGTACAGATCATGACGCTGGTACATTTTCAGCGTGCCGGACACAAACCGTATGCGCTTGTTGGCGGAGCAACAGGAATGGTAGGAGATCCATCCGGAAAGTCACAAGAGCGTAATTTGCTCGATGCAGATACCTTGAGTCATAATGTTGCCTGCGTAAAAGCACAGCTGGAAAAATTCCTGGATTTCAGTCAAGGTTCAAATTCGGCTGAGATGGTGAATAATTACGATTGGTTCAGGGATATGAGTTTCCTTGATTTTATTCGTGATGTGGGTAAGCATATTACCGTCAATTACATGATGTCAAAGGATTCTGTTAAAAAACGCCTTGAAACAGGTATGTCTTTTACGGAGTTTTCCTATCAGTTGGTGCAGGGATATGATTTCTATTATCTGAATAAGCATAAAAACTGTATCATTCAGTTGGGTGGTTCTGATCAGTGGGGAAATATTGTCACAGGTACAGAATTGATCCGTCGAAAATCGGGTGGAGAAGCGTACGCGGTCACTACACCATTGATCAAAAAAGCGGACGGTACCAAATTCGGTAAAACAGAAAGCGGAAGTGTGTGGCTTGATCCTGAGAAAACGACTCCATATGAATTCTACCAGTTCTGGTTAAACGCGAGTGATGTCGACGCGGGAAATTACATTCGCATTTTTACCCTGAAATCGAGGGAAGAGATCGAAGGCTTGGAAGCACAGCATGCTGAGGCACCACATTTGAGAGTTTTGCAGAAAGCCCTTGCCGAAGACATTACCGAACGCGTGCACGGGTCAGATGCCCTGAGAACAGCGATCGCAGCATCCAATATTCTTTTTGGGAAATCCACCGCAGATGACCTTCGCTCATTGAGTGAAAAGGATTTCTTTGCCATCTTTGATGGCGTACCGCAAGCTACCGTATCCCGAAGTGAATTTGGTGAAGCGATGTCGATCGTCGATGCACTTGCCGCTAAAACAGGATTTCTTTCTTCTAATGGTGAAGCAAGACGTGAGC
>CAIYQV010000010.1 GCA_903928365.1 uncultured Flavobacteriia bacterium | reverse complement strand
GAAATTAATGGACTTATCAGGAGAATGTTTTCGATATTGTGTATGAGATTTCCCGTTCATAATAAAATCAAATTCGGTGAGCAGATAATTACATATCTTCACGAATTCAAAAATATGTTCCTGAATACTATCATTGAAGATAAACTTGGCGACAGAATCAACATAATCGATAAAGCATTCAGCTTCTGTCTTAAATTTATTGAACATTTGGTAAATTTTCTCTCTTTTGCCTGGTCGAGCCATTTTGGTTTTTTGAATTTTTGATATTATGTGTAATGCGTTACCGTACGCAGAAGACGTACATGAAATCTCCAATGGAGATTAAAAACGTTCTATACTTTACTGTGAAATAAAAAATATTTCAAAACCAATCAAAATGAATTTACGACAACGTAAACCGCAATGTGTTCCCCCAGTTCCAATTCCAATTTCTATTCCATTTCCTCTTTCGAATCGTGCTCCATTTCGAGTTCCAGTAAAGGACTTTAAAATTAATCCTACAGAAAAAGACTTCTATTTTTGGAAACAAATTTTTGACTTCCTCCCTCATCCTTGTTTGATACATTTAGTATTCAAAGCACCTGGGAAAGCTGAAGGAGGGATTGATGTTTTGGTTCCTCTATTTCCTATCGAAATGTTGATTTCGTGGAATAATATAGCAAAACTTGATGAATTCAAAAATGTTCTCTTGAGTTATAACTTCCGTAAATGTCTTGCTTCTAAGGTTGCTCGACTCGGAACTTACTCGACAATGCTTTGGTTTCAGTCGAACGGCCTTACAATAAATGAGTCTGTTTTAGTATCTGCAGCACAGCGTGGGGATGTACATCTATTTGCTAGCATTTTGAATGACATCCGTGGACTTATGGAATACAGTCTCGCAGTTCATGCTTGCAAAGGGGCTTCTGAGTTTGGTCATGTTGACATTCTGAAGTACGCACTACACAAATCTTTACTGCCGCCAGACTCTCCAAATTTTATGCTCAAGTTTATGAAGAAAGCATCTCGTAACGGTCATCTGAACATTTTAGAATGGTATTACATCGAAAAAGGTGATCTAAATGTCTTTCGGACTCACTTCAGTTCGTTGTTTCACGAAGCTATTGAAGGAAATAAGATGAGTGTTCTAGTTTGGATGAAATCACATTTAGAGAAAATAAATGGTGAAGGATGGGAAGCATTTGTCAGAGTATCTGTTCTTTCTCATGTTTCTGTTGCGGCGTCTTTTGGAAATTATCAATTGGTTGTTTGGTTGATCGAACAAGGGTTCCTCTGGGACAATCACAGTACTGAAGCAGCTGCATCGGGAGGAAATATTGAAGTTTTGAAGTTTTTAAGACTACTGAACAGCCCTTGGTCAGAAGATGTGTGCATCAATGCTGCTAGGAGAGGTTATTTGGGTTTACTCCAGTGGGCAAAAGAATCAGGATGCCCGTGGCCAGTATCTGGTATGTTCCCAGCTGCAGCCAGAAGTAACAATGTACTCCTTTATCAGTGGTTATTCGACCAGGCCTGCCCTTTTGAAGCCGAAGAGTCTTTCCTCATTGCAGTGCAATTAGGAAACTTGGAGTTAATAAAATTCGCAAAATCAAAGGAATTCTATTACTGGAGTGACGCGTTGAACCGTATAATCCAGGAGCATGCAGCGTCCCGTGGTGATCT
>CAIYQV010000009.1 GCA_903928365.1 uncultured Flavobacteriia bacterium | reverse complement strand
CTTTGCTACCTGTTGTGTGTATCCTTCCTTCTTTTCTTTTGAGTAAAGTGATGGATCTGGAATTCCATTTTTCAGCGTTCGCTTGTAAAAAGGAATCCAGGGAGTTAATCCAGCCTGATGTGCCATCATTTCACGAATTATGATCTTTCCATAGTCAGAACCAGAAGTTAATTCCGGAAGATAATCTTGTAATTTTTTATCCAAACTAAACTTCCCATTGGATTGAAGATACATCACACCTGTCGTTGACCCCGCAATTTTTGAAACCGAAGCTAGATCATATAAATCCGAATTCCTCACACTATCGCTACTTTCATAGGTCGGTTTTCCGAAACTTTTACGGTAGATGATCTTTCCTTTCAGAGCTACCACGATCTGACAGCCTGGAAATGCTCCTTTTTCAATCGCATTTTCAGCAATACGGTCGATCTCTTTCAATTTCAAGGAGGAAACGCCTAATTCCTCCGGCTGAGAAAACTTCAGTCGACCTGTCGAATTGATTTGCAAACCATATCCATATGGCATTGAAGTATTTAATGAAGTTGGCAGCTTTCCTGTCGACGGAATAGCGCCATAGATAAATTGCGCAGCAGCGGTTTGAGCATAGCGGTTGTTTTCGTAGGCTATTACTGCCGCATCAAAGCCATTCAGCGTGGCAGGATTTGAAAAGTAAAGTGGATTCCCAAAGAACACCAGGATGGTAGATTTCCCTTTCGGAAGCTGATTCAGTTCAGCTGCTTCCAACCCCATTCCAAAATAATTTTTCGGTCTGACAGTCGTCGGATGTAGCGAATAGACTATTACATCTGCATTCAACTTTTCGTTCTTTAGTTCTTCCACTGCCTCTTTCAACGTAAAATAATGTCGGTATGCTACATCATCAAACAAAGCGATTCCATCTCGAAAAAAAGAGGTGTGCATTCCAATACTGATGCGCAAGATCTTCTGATCTAATTTCTTAAAGGGCAAAACGTCATGCTCATTCTTTAATACGGTCAAAGCCTTTTCAAAGACTTCCTGCTTGCGCCATGTCCGTTCAGATTCAGAAACATTTTTACCCGCTAATGGAGATACCACATAATGGTATTTACTTCTTAATACTTTCAAACAGCGTTCATCGATCTCTGTCTTTGAGATCTTGCCCTCTTTCACTTTTTCGGCAATTTTTTGAATCGCACTTGCTACATTTTCCGGACATAATAAAATATCACATCCCGCTTCAAATGCTTTCACTGCAACTTCGTCTTTACCATAAGCTTCTGAAACAGCCTTCATATTGAGTGCATCGGAAAAGACTAATCCGTTGAACTTCATATTCTGTATTAACTCTTCTTTGATGATCTTGGATGACAAGCTGCTAGGCGTACCACTTTTATCTAAAGAAGGGACATTTAAATGCGCGATCATCACACTACCCGCACCTGAAGTAATCCCTTTTCCGAAAGGCAAAAGATCCACTTTATCAAGCTCAGCACGCGATCTACTCACAGTTGGCAATTCTAAATGTGAGTCTTTGTCTGTATCTCCATGACCCGGAAAATGCTTGAGGCAAGACATGATTCCGCCAGCTTCAGTTGCTTTTACAAACGCAGCAACATGTGCTGAAACTTTCACCGGATCCTGACCAAAAGACCTAAAACCGATAACAGGATTATCTGGGTCGCTGTTCACATCTGCCACCGGTGCAAAATTCATGTGAATCCCCATTTCACGACACTCTTGAGCCATCAGTGAGGCTATTTGACTCGTGCAGGAAGTGTCATTTGATGCACCTAAAGTATACGCGTATGGAAATCGTTCCCCATCAAAAAGGCGCATGTTCGTTCCCCATTCCGCATCCATCCCCACAAACAATGGCAGCTTCGAGGCCTCTTGAACCTGTTTAACTGCACGACCAAAACTAGCCCTCTCTCCTTGAAAAAAGATCACTCCACCCACCTTCTGGTTTCTGACAAGTTCAATGCATTTATTCATTTCTTTTTCTCCGAGGTCGGGATGTGCAGAGATCATAAAAAACTGACCGATCTTTTCTTCAAGGGTCATGCTTTTGAGCTGAGCAGTACACCAATCCTCTGAAGCAGAACTATTTGCAAATCTCTTTTTGGAAGCTATTGGATTACTCTTCTTCACCATGGCAAGCGTACATAATGCTATCAATGGCAGTAGAACAAAACTTCGTTTACGATAAAAACTCATACTACTAAGTTACTAAGCATCTATGCAAGCCTGACTCATGCACTGTTAATAGTTTTTAAATGTCACTTGTGAAAATGACCTTTTGTCATGTTTTAGAATGTGGAATAATTGTTGAAAACAAGGGCCAAAAGGCAGGTTAAATGTCTTAATTTTGCTGATATTTGAGATCACCAGAAGGAATGAGCAACATCATAAAATTACTTCCTGAACACATTGCAAATCAGATCGCTGCGGGAGAAGTCATCCAGCGACCTGCATCAGTAGTGAAGGAGTTGATGGAAAATGCCATTGATGCCGGCGCAGAAAAGATCCAGGTGGTCGTGAAAGATGCTGGCAGAACGTTGATCCAATTGATAGACAACGGAAAAGGAATGTCCGAACAGGACGCACTCCTCTGTTTTGAGCGCCACGCCACAAGCAAAGTTCAGACAGCCGATGATCTGTTCGCCCTTCGTACAAAAGGTTTTCGTGGTGAAGCACTGGCATCTATAGCAGCAATTGCGCATGTAACACTTCGAACCCGAACGTCTGAAAGTGAAACTGGAACGCATGTGACCATCGAAGGGAGTAAGTTGATTTTAAAAGAAGAATGTGTTGTACCGGTGGGAACTTCATTTGAGATCAAAAATCTTTTTTTTAATGTACCTGCCAGAAGGAATTTCCTCAAATCTGACAACGTTGAATTCAACCATATTGTGGATGAGTTCGAACGCATTGTTTTAGCTCATCCTGAACTTCATTTCTCTCTCAAACACAATGACCAGGAGCTCTATCAGCTTCATACAGGAGTCTTACGTAAACGAATCGTGGATGTACTTGGAAAAAGTGCGAATGACAAACTTGTACCTGTTGATGAGACAACTGATATCGTGAGAATTACGGGATATGTAGGAAAACCTGAATTCGCCAAAAGATCCAGAGGAGAGCAATTCTTCTTTGTAAACGATCGTTTTTTCAAGGATATCTATTTCAACAGTGCGGTCAACAAGGCTTTTGATGGGATGATTCAGCAAAAAATGTTTCCTTCCTACTTCTTGTACCTGGAAATTGACCCGAATAAGATCGATGTGAATGTCCATCCCACTAAAACTGAAATTAAGTTTGAAGAGGACCGATCAATCTATTCAATTTTATTGAGTAGTATCCGTCAGGCACTTGGAAAATTCAATATTGCTCCTACCCTTGACTTCGACAGAGAAACCAGCTTTGATCTTCCGTTGTCCATGAAAAATCAGCCTGCCGTTGAACCTGTCATATCCTATGACCCGGAATACAATCCCTTTCAATCGACTGTCAACAGACAAAGTTCATCAGCCGTACGATCGGACAACTCCAGCGCTTTGAGAGCAGAAGGATTTGGGAATTCGCAGCCTACTCCTGAAGACTGGCAACAGTTTTACAAGATCGAGGAAGAAGAACAGGCTGAACCAGTTCAGCTGGAATTTGAAGAGGAGGAAGAACGAATCAAAGGATCCAAGATACTTAAAGGAAAGTTCATGTTCACTCCCTGTAAATCGGGAATCATGATGATCCATCTGGAGCGAGCCGTTGAGCGTATTATTTATGATGAGCTGATGAGTGATTTTATTTCGAGGCCTATTGCCTCGCAAAAATTGCTTTTCCCATTCACTCGTGATTGCACAAATGCTGAATTACGCGAATGGACCAATCATGCGCAACTTATCAATAGACTGGGATTTGAGAGTATTGTACAAGGAAATGAAGTTCATATTCATGCCGTTCCAGCTATTTTAAACGAGGAACAGTTGCATGAATGCCTGAACATGCTGTTAGCAAATATTTCTTTTAAAGAGATCGACAAAGGAGAGATCGCGCACGAACTCATTCGTTCCATAGCTGTGAGCTCCTCTAAAAATCGTACTTTCATTGATCAAGATGAAGCATTGCAGGGACTGATAGATCAACTGTTTAGTTCAACGGAACACGTATACTCACCATCAGGAAAACGAATTTTAAACACCTTAACTCTTGAAGAAATAGCTTCAAAATTCTGATATGTTCTCATTTTTGAATCATTTACCGCAAGTTACCAAGAATCTCCTCATTCTGAATGTACTAACATACCTCGCTGCGCTCGTTTTTTCAAGCAAAGGGATTGATGTATATTCGATACTGGGGACGCACTATCTGAATTCACCATTATTCCAGCCTTTTCAGGTGATTACTTATATGTTCATGCACAGTTTACAGGACTTCACACATATCCTGTTCAACATGTTGATCCTGATTATGTTTGGAGCTCATCTGGAACGCCTTTGGGGACCAAAACGTTTCTTTATCTTTTACTTTGCTTCCGGACTTGGAGCCTTTTTGTTGTACAACAGCATTGGAATGTGGGAGATATTCGAACTCAAAACGCATATGTCTCAACTTGGCATCGATGTCAATGTGATAAATCACAAGATCAAAGAAGGATTCGTTGACCAGATCATGTATCAAACTGAGGATGAACATGTTGTTCTTCAGCGCTATTATGATCTTTCAGTGAGTACTATGGCCGGAGCATCCGGAGCCTTATTTGGAATTATGGCCGGATTTGCGGTCTTATTTCCAAACACAGAGTTAATGTTACTATTCCCGCCGATTCCGGTTAAAGCCAAATACCTTATTGGAGCATATCTGATTTTTGAAATTTACAGTAGCTTGTATGCCGTGAACGACCATGTAGCCCACTTGGCGCATGTTGGGGGGGCTATTGTAGGAATAGTTCTCGTTTTGATCTGGAGACGAACAGACCGACAAAATTTTTGGTAATGTACGCTGAACGAACATTTATTGATGACCTGAAATACCAGTTCCGCAATGGTGGAGCCACCATGCGGCTGATCATGATCAATGTGGCTGTATTTCTGGTTCTGGGAATCATTGAAGTTTTTGCACGACTTTCAGGTCCTCTGAATGAGTTGGTTGTGATGGCTGGACTTCGGGAAATATTTGCACTACATCCAGACATCGAGGGATTCGTTACCCATCCATGGGGTCTGGTCACAAGTATTTTTGCCCATTTTTCCTTTTGGCATATCGCGATGAATATGCTCTTTCTTTACTTCTCCGGACAGCTGTTTGAACAGCTCTTTGACCGTAACAGAATGATGTATACATACATCGTAGGAGGCTTGTTTGGAGGACTTTTTGAAGTGTTGGCACATTTTGTCTCCCCTGTCATGCAACAACAATCAACGGTGGTAGTTGGTGCTTCAGGATCCATCATGGCCATATTTACGGCACTTGCTTTTTACCGCCCGCAGTTGAAAGTGCATTTATTTGGAATTCTTCCCGTTCCTCTTATTGTACTGGCTGCCTTTTTTATTTTAAGTGATCTTTTTTCGCTTGGTATGGCTGACGGAATTGCTCATTTTGCCCATTTAGGAGGTGCCATACTCGGAGCGTTGTCTGTGCAGAGTCTACATTCAAAAAACAACATTATCACCTTTTCTAGTTCACTTATGAATACGATTACTTCTTTCTTCAAGCGCCTATTTGGAGGTGGTTCAAAACTGAAAGTAAAAAAAGGAGGCGCTAGTCGTGGTCCAGGTTTTAAATCCGACGAAGAATACAATCAGGATAAGAAAAAGCGACAGGAAAAAACAGACGCCATTCTGGATAAAATCGCTAAATCAGGTTACGATTCATTAACGAAAGCGGAAAAGGCATTCTTGTTCGACCAAAGTAAAAATGGGTGATATCCTCAAGAAAATAGTTCGGTTCTCAACCTTTTTCAAGGTGGCCACACTCATATGTATGGGCGGACTCCTCTTTGCATATCTAGCACCATTTGTTCATCCGAACACCCTGAAGATTATTCCTTTCTTTGGATTAGCCTACCCTGTCATACTGCTATTCTCACTCATCTTTCTTCTGCTATGGGGTCTTATGCGATCCAAATGGGCCATACTCGTTGGAATTATTCTTTTGATAGGTGGCAAACTCCATTTTAGAATGATAGCGACAGGTTCAGATCCTGAAAACACACCTGTGGAAGAAGAATGTTTGAAGGTAATGAGTTACAATGTTCGACTATTTGGACTCTACACCTTCGAAGAAACCGAGCGCAAGAACAACCGCAACGCTATTTTCAGGTACATTCAAGAGGTGAATCCCGATGTGGCTTGTTTTCAGGAATTCTATCATCAAGACAGACCAACATCCTTTTCTACTCGTGACACCTTAATTGGGATTGT
Organism: uncultured Flavobacteriia bacterium; assembly: GCA_903928365.1. Lineage (GTDB taxonomy): Bacteria > Bacteroidota > Bacteroidia > Flavobacteriales_D > Crocinitomicaceae > M0103. The sequence goes on along the minus strand of CAIYQV010000009.1, from coordinate 3,735 downwards.
CGGTTTTAAAGAGTATCACGAACGTTATGCACACAAATTAAGAGGTAGACAGAATTTCGGAGTAGCTATTCTCTCCAAATATCCTGTCATTTCCAAAGGTGATATCATGTTTGATACACAAAGTGAAAACGATTTTAATTACTGCATTTATGTGGACATTGTAAAAGGACAAGATACATTTCGAATATACAACGTTCATTTACAATCGATTAAATTAAAACAAGAGGATTATTCAGTGTTTGATAAGGAAAAAATTTCAAGTGAAGATTCTCCTTCGACGGTCAGATTACTCATTGATAAATTACGACTGGCCTATCCTAAACGTGCCGAACAAGCGCGAAAAGTTGCTGAGCACGTGGCTACGTGTCCTTACCCTGCCATTGTCTGCGGTGATTTCAATGACACTCCACTTTCCTACACTTACAACCAATTTAATAGTCTTTTGAAGGATGCTTACCGCAATACATGTTTTGGAATTGGATCTACGTACGTCGGCAAGGTTCCGGCAGGGCGCATAGATTACATCTTCTATTCGGAAGGGTTAAAGGCTGCAAGATTTCGTATTCAAGAAGAAGCATACAGTGATCACCGAGCCATTTCATGCAGTATCTTCAGAGATACATTGAATTAAATAGCTTAATTTTAATGAAACAACATCAGCTATCTATGAAAAGTTTATTGACCTTTTCCTTTTTGTGCCTCATTTTGGCTTCCTGCACTGGAGGTGATGGCAAGAATAAGAGCTCGTCTAATGCTGCTGATACCGACACGCTAGCGCTTCTAAATGGCACCTGGACTTTAACCAAAGAGCTGCACTCGAAAGGTAAAAATGTTATTTGGGAGGGTCGCCCTACGGTTCCTCAATTAACATTCGATAAGAATTCCTATTTCATTCTTGCAGACCTGGTCACTGACAAAAAAATGCAGCAAGAAGGAATACCCGCTATTCAAGACCGCTACAAAGGTCAGTATACCTGGAAAGATCAGGTGTTAAAACTGGACCATTTTGAAGGGGATTCGCTTATTGTCGAGTCTTTTGAAATAAAAAAGATCAATGGCGAACAATTGGTAATCAATGATGATCAAAGGAGCCGGACTTGGTTTTTTAAACGCTAATTTCCATCATGTTAATTGAAATCAACCCCTTTAATATTGATCAGCGGCTGATCGAACAAGCTGTTGAAATAATGCGCAAAGGAGGTGTGATCATCTTCCCGACAGACACTGTTTACGCCATGGGTTGCGACCTTTACAGTAAAAAAGGGTTGCAGGAAATGGCACGGATAAAAGATGTAAAACTTGGCAAAGCGAATTTCTCTATCATATGTCCTGACCTGAGTGATTTATCATCATATGTCAAACAATTGGACCGTTCCGTTTTTAAATTATTGAAACAAAACCTTCCTGGTCCTTTCACCTTTATCCTTGCAGCTTCGAATGAAGTTCCGAAATTATTCGATTCCAATAAAAAGGAAATCGGAATCCGAATCCCTGACAACCAGATCACACTGGAACTGGCTAAAGCTTTAGGGAACCCTATTGCTGTGACCTCACTTCACAATGAGGACGATCACATCCAGGAGTATTTTGCCGATCCGTATACGATCTATGAAAAACACGAAGACACGGTGGATTTGATCATTGATGGTGGCTATGGACAGTTGGAAGGTTCGACCATCGTTGACTGCACAACTGGTGCACCTGAGATCATTCGACAAGGAATCGGGGAATTGATCTGATCATAATTTTAAGCAACTTTTCGTATTCAAGGTTTCCTTGTTAATAGTTTATGGTATAGTACCTCTAACGTCATTCGATTATTCGTGAACTTAGCTTCATGGTATTAAGTAGATTCTGGCTGATCATATTCATTAGTTCGCTGCTTTTCATTGCGGCAGGGCTTTTTCTGAACAAGCATTACAACATTGATTATATCCTCAATGGTAAAAAGGATGACCCCGTTCTTATCTCTGAAAAGTACGTTCATCAACTTCCTGCAAAATTGCGAGATAGTCTGAAAGTGTCGGAAGAACAAACGTTAGTGATGAATCTGAATGATAACGATCCGGACACGACGTACGTCATGAAAAATCAAGTGATACAAGTGTTTAGTGGTGTGCAGAAATCAGATGGATTACTTCAAACCTGCAAGAACAGTTTGTTTGATATCATCTTACCCCTACTCGCCTATTTGGCATTCTTTTGTGGCATCATGCAATTGCTGATCGATTCCGGTGCTACTGAAAAGTTGGCCAACAGACTTAGTCCGCTTTTTGTCAAAGTATTTCCCTCCGTACCAAAAGGACATGAATCCATTTCGTACATGACCTTGAATTTCTCCGCAAATTTCCTCGGATTGGATTCGGCTGCTACACCATTTGGTCTAAAAGCCATGCAAAGCTTGCAAGAGATCAATCCGGACAAGGACAAAGCAAGTGATGCGCAAATCATGTTCATGTGCCTGCATGCCGCAGGTTTAACACTTATACCAACCTCCATCATTGGATACCGCGCTGCACAGGATGCTGCCAATCCGGCTGATGTCATGTTGCCATGCATCATCACTTCCTTTATTGGAACGATCGCAGCGCTGATCATTGTTGGAATTCGCCAACGGATCAATTTCAAAAGTGCCACCTTATTACTTGCCATCTTTTCTGTCGTAGCTGCTATTATAGGATTGTTGTTCTATGTTTCAAGCCTTGACTTGATCGGTAAGAATTATTTCACAGGAAATTTTTCCGGATTACTCTTGATCGGAATCATTTCGTTCACCCTCATATTTGCGTTTCTTCATGAAAAGAAATTCAGAGAAAAGGATACCACCGTGTTTGATTCATTTGTAAGCGGTGCCAAGAATGGTATGCAGACCGGAGTTACTATTTTCCCTTATGTACTGGGGATGCTGGTCGCTATCTCTGTTTTCCGTAATAGCGGATTATTTGAAGTAATCAGTTCCTGGATCTCACAAGGATTCTATTACATGGGGGCCAGTAAAGAGATCACCGATTCATTGCCAGTAGCGATGTTGCGCCCCTTCAGTTCCGGTGGTTCACGTGGATTCATGATCGATGCCATGAATACGTACGGAGTTGATTCATTGACTGCCAGATTGAGCTGCATTTTCCAGTGCAGTGCTGAAACCACCTTTTATGTGATCGCTGTTTATTTCGGAGCAGTGAACATTAAAAACACACGCTACACCTTAGGAACGATGTTACTTGTGGATCTGGTGTGCGTTGTTACAGCAATTGGAGTTGCACTCTGGTTTTTTTAATTCCCATGAGAAATCCGTTCAAACGCAAAAAAAGAAGTGACGTAAAGTCAATTGTTCTGCCTGAAAAGGTCAATATCAAGTCGATCAACTACCCTGCTAAGATCATTCTGGCTTGGGCAAAAGCCATTGAAGGTAATCAGGAATTACGCCTTTGGCTTAAGGACAATGGATTTGAAGAGCTGGCAATGGCCACCTATGCCATTGAACTCAAGGAAGAAGCACGAAACTGGCTCATGGAGAATGGATATCCTCATCTCTTAGCAATGATCAACGGAGCTGAAGGAAACGAGCAGGCGCAAAACTGGTTGAAAGCACATAACTTCGATATCCTTTACCATATGGCTCAGGCCATCGAAGATGAGCAGGATTCCTGGCAATGGCTTGGAAAGAATGTCACCCCCGACATGTTCATTTTAACGCAATCGATTAAAGCCGTTAAAGACAAGATCGAAGAGCAG
>CAIYQV010000008.1 GCA_903928365.1 uncultured Flavobacteriia bacterium | reverse complement strand
TAAGTCTTATGGGAAGGTCTACTACTTTCTCCGAACCAAATGTTTCCTCGATTTTAGCACGCAGTTTTTGGGTGGTTTTAGGATCATTCTCTAAATAAGGATATCCTTTGCTGATTTCCAGTTCAACAGTAGCGCCCTGGCTTTCTGCAATACTTTTAATCTGTTTTTCGATCAAAGTCAAGGCTTCAGCTCTCCATGGTTCGTTCATGGTTCGAAATGTACCTTTCAATTTTGCTTTCGACGGGATGATATTGGTTGCACCAAGCGCCTCGAAATGCCCAAAAGTTAGAACAGAAGGGATTTTTGGATCGCACTTTCGACTGACGATTTGTTGTAATTGCAAAACGATATTCGCACCAATAGTTATTGGATCGATACATTCATGAGGAGTTGCCCCATGACCACCTTTACCATGAATCGTTAAGTGGATTTCATCGCAGGATGCCATATAGATGCCTTCTTTGAATCCTAATTTCCCTGTTTCAAGGTCTGGAAAAACGTGAAGTGCATACATTTCAGTAACCCTTGGTGACTCAAGTGCGCCATCCTTGATCATGAACGTGGCTCCACCAGGATTTTTTTCTTCCCCAGGTTGAAAAATGAGTTTAACGGCATGAGGAAGTTGATCTTTTATTGAATCAAGGATCAGGGCAGTCCCAAGAAGAATAGAGGTATGCACATCGTGTCCACAGGCATGCATTTTTCCAGCTACTTCAGATCGGTAAGGAACATCATTCTCTTCCTGAATTGGCAGCGCATCAAGATCCGCTCTAAGAGCTATACACGTGTCGTCGTTGTGATGCGCTGATTTGATCAATGCCACGACACCGGTTTTCCCTACGCCTGTCTGATGTGGAATATTATGTTCAGTAAGAATGTTTGAAACAAATCGCATCGTTTCAAATTCTTCATAGGAAAGTTCAGGAAAACGGTGAAGATGTTCTCTGATCGAACGAACCTTATCAAAAAGTTCTTCTGCTTTACTTTGGATCAAATTCACTAACGTTGTGTTCATAGCAACTTAAGTTGTGACTAAGGTAAGCAACCTTTTTTATTGTATCATCAAATTACAGCCACGGATATCAGCAAGGTCAAAACGCCCCATTAACTTTAAGCCTTCCGCTTCGATTTTCCCAAGATCCTGAGTGGAAATAAAACTGCAACTATATAAATTAGCAAGATCGATCACATTGATTCCACCGGTCTTTCCATCCAGAACGTATGTAAAGGGGTCGTTGGTATCTCTGATAAGTACACGCATCCAATTTGGAATATTGAAATATCCGTTTTGCTGACTATAACCTTGAGATAACAATTCGGTCATACCGTATTCGGAACTAACGTATTCAACTCCTGTTCCTCGTTTTATTTCAAGATGTAATTCTTCTTTGGACATTTCCTTTCTGCGTCCTTTCATTCCACCTGTTTCTATGATTGTCGCTTTCGAAAGATCGGCGCCTTTTTCGGCTAAATCCAAAAGGGCATAAGAAACACCAAAAATGATCACTTTCTTACCAATTGCTAGTGCCTCCCTGTATCTATATTCTAGGTCCTCAATCGCGTTCAGCAAAAATCCTGAAAGAGAACTTTGAGATTCCCTTATCAGACAATCGACCATATAAACAAGACTTGAACTACCTTGTTCGAGGTAATTTGGAAGCAGGGCAAGAATGACCTGTTCTTCCGGAGAGCCAATACGCTGTTTATAAAAAGTGAGGAAGGAACGTTCATAGACTTCGCTGCTTAATACAGCATGCTGACTGCGTTCCATGCCAGTGGTTCCACTGCTTTTGAAAACTAATTCGCTATTATCCAATGAACCGACCTGATGTGTTTTAAAAAAGGAGATAGGCAGAAATGGAATTTCATTGATCTTATTCGGCTTGGATATCCCAATCATTTGTACGAAATCGCGATAGATTTCACAATTCGCAATTTGGAAATCAAATACTTCCAGTGCTATTTGTTCAAATTCTGAAAATGTGCTGATCGAGAAAATACGATCTTCCAGAAGTCGCAGCCGTTCCATCTTAATGCGTTACTTCACCTATTTGATCAGGTTCATGTTTATGTCTGAATAAAAAGGCAAATAGAATGGCAATCACTAAAGAATACAAAGCAAAGGTAATCCAGATAGCCGGCCAATTCTTCATTTCAATGGCATGTGTAAAATGACCTTTATGAATAGGAATACCATTGGTTACCTTATGAAATAACGAACTTGCAGGAGTAATATTTAGATGATTCGTCAATGCATGGACGGTGCGGAATTTTAAGGTGAAATACTGTTGAATCAACACCCCGCTCAAATAACTGCCTATTACAGCTCCGAATCCATTCGTCATCATCATGAACAAACCCTGAGCGCTCGATCTAATGGAAGGGGCGGTGTTACTTTCTACAAACAGAGATCCTGAAACATTAAAGAAATCGAATGCCATACCATAGACGATACATGAGGCGATGATCATCCACAATCCTTCTGCAGGATTACCATAGGCCAGTAGACCAAATCGGAACACCCAGGCGATCATACTGATCAGCATGACGTATTTGATCCCGAAACGTTTCAAAAAGAAAGGGATGGCCAGGATAAATAAGGTCTCGGAAATTTGAGAAATGGACATCACTACGGTTGAATATTTGACGATGACGGAATTCTGATAAGGGCCGAAATTCCCAAATTCACTGATATACCCATCACCATACATATTGGTTAATTGTAGTGATGCACCCAGAAACAGCGAGAACAGGAAAAAAAGGAACATTTTATAATCACCGAACAATTTGAAGGCGTCCAATCCGAATGTTGCAGCTACCGATTTTTGCTCGGTTCTGCTTGGCCTGCATTTCGGAAGGGTGAACGCATAAAGTCCTAAGGCAATCGCTGCTGCACCTGAAATCAGGAATTGATTGGAAGAAGCTTTGTTGCCGGTAATATTAACGAACCACATAGCGACAATGAACCCTATAGTGCCCCAAACTCGAATAGGCGGGAAGTGTTTGATCACATCAAATTGATTTGATTTCAGGATGGAATAGGCCACCGAATTGGAGAGGGCGATCGTTGGCATGTAACACAACATGGCTGCAAAAATGACCCAGAAAAAGGTAGTTGGATCAGATACCTGAGGTAGATAGCATAATATGATTCCACCTGTTATGTGAAGCAGACCATAGATTCGTTCAGCATTGATCCATTTATCAGCAATAATGCCGGCAATGGTAGGCATGAAAAGTGAGGAGAGTCCAAGAGTAGTGAATACGGCACCAAATTGTACGCCCTCCCAATGTTTTGTTTCGAACCAATAGTTGTAAATAGTGATGAGCCACGCACCCCAAACGAAGAACTGCATGAAATTCATTAAAACCAGCCTGTTCTTCAATCCCATTATTAAGAGGTTTAATTACTGCGTCGCTTGTTCATCTCGTCTCGGATTCGCGAGGCGAGTTCATAGTCCTCATTGTCAATAGCGTCTCCTAGCTGACCTTGAAGTTCTTCTTCCGACATGGAATTAAGGTTGCCTTCTTCGTTTTCAGAGTAATCTTCTTCTACCGGATAATCCGAATCACTTGATTCGCCTTCTTCCCCCTGAATACCTGCGCTAGACAGAATATGTTCAAAGGTATAGATGGGACAATTAAACCGCACACCAATAGCAATGGCATCTGAAGTTCGAGCATCGATCTCTGTAGTTATTCCATCACTCTCACAAATCAACTTTGAATAGAAAATACCTTCAGAAAGATTGTAAATCACTACCTCTTTTACCTCAATGGAGAACGCTTGAGCGAAATTTCTGAAAAGATCATGTGTCAGAGGTCGCGTTGGGGTCATTTTTTCCAATTCAATGGCAATGGCTTGCGCTTCAAATCCACCGATGATGATTGGAAGTTGTCTTTTGCCACCTACTTCAGAAAGAACCAACGCATAAGCGCCTGATTGTGTCTGGCTGTATGAAAGACCCGCTATTTCGAGCTTAATTTTATTCATTCGGAATGTGCATGAGCCAAACTTAAGATGGAAAAACCAAAGTTAAACCCAAGTTAATCAAAAATTAGTTACCTGACGCCTTAAATTTCTTAACGGCCTCAGTCAGTTTAGGCAATACCTCAAATGCATCACCAATCACACCATAATCTGCCGCCTTGAAGAAAGGTGCTTCAGGATCGGTATTGATCACGACCATTACTTTCGAACCATTGACACCCGCAAGATGTTGGATTGCACCAGATATTCCTGCTGCGATATATAGGTTAGGACGAATAGCAACACCTGTTTGTCCAACATGCTCGTGATGAGGTCTCCAACCAATATCCGCAACCGGTCGTGAACACGCTGTTGCCGCTCCAAGGGCTTTAGCCAGATCTTCCACGATTCCCCAGTTCTCTGGGCCTTTTAATCCGCGACCTGCAGAAACCACCAATTCAGCCTCCGGTAATGGAATTTCACCCTCCGGTTTTTTCGTGCTTAGCACTTTTACTTTCGATTCGCCTGCATTTCCATTGAAATCTTCGACTCCGCAATCAACCCCTGTTTCTTCAGGTTGTAGACTGTTCGGAAGTAAGGAAATAATTTTCTTTCCACTATTTACTTTAACTGCGCCGAATGCTTTTCCTGAGAAAACATTCACTTTGACAGTGCCATCTCCTGATGGAACATCGATCGCTCCTGATACCAAGCCCGCCTTCAATCTTACAGATAGTCTCGGTGCAACTGCTTTTGCGGTCAAATCATGACTAAAAACTACCGTAGAGGCAGCTGTTTGTTCGGCAGCACTGGCAATCACACGTGTTAATTGCTGATCGTCTTCTCCTTTAAATGAACGGTCAACCAATACTTTTGAAGCACCGTATTTTCCAAGTGAAGCAAGTGTCCCTGAATCGGTATTTCCAGTGGTAATCACGGTAACATCACCACCCAATTTTTTTCCATAGGTAACGGCTTCGAAAGCAGATTTGTGAAGTCCGTTGGCACTGTTGATATATACTAGAACTGACATATTATTACTTTTAGACGAATGTCGGATTATTCTTTTTGTTACTTAGTTAAATGCGTCATTAAGATTAAATGACTTTTGCTTCATTATGCAATAAAGCAACAAGTTCATCCATATTGCTTGGATCAATCATTTTACAAGCCGATTTTGCCGCTGGCATTGAATAACCTTCATAACTTGTTAATAGATCAACAGCTACCGGAGCTACAACTTGTAGAGGTTTTGTTCTTGCTGCCATGATTCCACGCATATTTGGAATACGTTGTTCAGCCATTCCTTTAGCGCATGACACCACTGCAGGAAGTGCTACTTCAACCACTTGTAATCCTCCAACGATCTCTTTTTCCAAAGTCAACGTGGTGCCATTCACATCCAGTTTGGATGCAAGTGAAATAAACGGTAGGTCCAAAGCTTCAGCAATCATACCACCAACCTGAGATCCATTGTAATTGATTGTTTCTTTTCCCGTCAAAACAAGGTCGAATCCATTTGTTTTGGCGTATTCGGCAATTTGAACAGCTGTATAATAAGCGTCCGTTGGATCCGCATCGATCCGCACTGCATCATCGGCTCCAATAGCAAGCGCTTTTCGGATCACAGCTTCATCTGTGGCAGTTCCTACAGTGATGATCGTTACGTTGCCACCGATAGTTTCTTTAATTTCCAATGCACGAACAAGTGAATACCACTCATCGTATGGGTTAACAATATATTGTACCCCGTTTTCGTCAAAGCGAGTATTGTTATCAACGAAAGCAATCTTAGAGGTGGTGTCCGGTGCTTTACTGATGCATACAAGTATCTTCATGAATCCTAAATTTTCAAACGAAGGCAAATGTAAGGAATTATTCTGTTCACAAGAATCGGACTTATCATTGAAATGAGGGCTAATTCCTATTTAAACAGGATTAACATGAGACTTCTCTGCAATAGATGATCCTATAGTTGGATTTGGAAACGCGACATTAGGTAAGGCACCGTTGCAGGAATCCATGGTTTAAATGAAATACGGTTAAGGCATACACCTAGAATAAAGAAGTGAGCAAACGTAGTAGTGACTTTTAAAACCTTCACCGAATTCAGGACAAGAATAGGTGATTTTTAAGTTTAATCGTTAATTTTGATCCCTGAATTCAAAAAAGCAGAATCCTCATGAAAACAGTACAATTCCGCGAAGCATTGAGAGAAGCGATGTCTGAAGAGATGCGCAGAGATGAAGGTGTATTCCTTTTAGGAGAAGAAGTAGCTGAGTATAATGGTGCATACAAGGTGTCTCAGGGGATGCTTGATGAATTCGGCCCGAAGCGAGTGATCGACACGCCGATCGCAGAACTTGGGTTTGCTGGCATTGCTGTTGGAGCTTCCATGAATGGGTTACGCCCAATTGTTGAGTTCATGACATGGAACTTTGCGATTTTGGCAGCCGATCAAATCATTAATAGTGCGGCAAAAATGTTGCAGATGTCGGGTGGTCAATACCATTGTCCGATTGTATTCCGTGGAGGAAATGGAACAGCGGGGCAGTTAGCTGCGACGCACTCTCAGTCTTTCGAAGCATTTTATGCACACGTACCAGGTCTGAAAGTAATCACGCCATCTAATCCATATGATGCAAAAGGATTGTTGAAGGCGGCTATTCGTGACAACGATCCGGTTGTTTTCCTGGAGTCAGAAAAAATGTACGGAGATAAGGGAGAAATTCCTGAGGGAGAATACATCATTCCGATCGGAGTGGCGGATGTGAAAAGAAAAGGAACAGATGTAACAATCGTTACGTTTGGAAAGATCATCAAAGTGGCTCAAGCGGCTGCTGAAGAACTCGAGAAAGAAGGGATTTCTTTAGAGATCATCGACCTTCGTACGATTCGCCCAATAGATTACGATGCAGTTGTTGAGTCAGTCAAGAAAACAAATCGTTGTGTGGTAGTGGAAGAATCATGGCCATTGGCATCCATTTCTTCTGAGATCGCATACCATTTACAGCGTTATGCATTTGATCACCTGGATGCGCCCGTAGAACGTGTGACCCAAACAGATACGCCATTCGCGTTCTCTCCAACCCTGATTGATGAAGCGTTGCCAAACGTGGAGCGCATCGTGAAAGCGGTGAAGCGGACGTTGTATAGGTAGCTAATAGTTGACAGTGAGTAGCTCGTAGTGTTTAGTTTGCGCATTCTTAACTATGCGCTACACTGATTAAAGAGGTTTTTGCCTCTTTGTTCTCCTAAGGAAAAGCTCTGAAAAAGTGGGGTGAGGATCTCGAACCACACAATCCTGAATCCCAAATCCCGAATTCAAAATCAAACCTCGATGAAATGGAAATTTTCAAATCTCCGAATCATCCAATCTTATTTTAACAACCAATTGTGAAAAAAACGCACTTTTTTTTGATAACTCCTTGGTTTATCAGATAAAGTACCTATCTTTGCACCCCTCAAAGTGTTTTTGGGGCAAATATATATTGTAAAAATTAAGAGTATTTTATGCCAACTATCCAACAATTAGTTCGCAAAGGAAGAACAGCGGTAGTCAAGAAAAGTAAGTCTGCTGCACTTGATTCATGTCCACAGCGTAAAGGAGTTTGTGTAAGGGTTTACACAACTACTCCAAAGAAGCCGAACTCTGCTATGCGTAAAGTAGCGAGGGTGCGTTTAACCAATGGTAAAGAGGTGAATGCGTACATCGGTGGAGAAGGTCACAACTTGCAAGAGCACTCATTGGTGCTTGTAAGGGGCGGAAGGGTTAAAGACCTTCCGGGTGTTCGTTACCACATCGTTCGCGGTGCGGAAGACACAGCGGGTGTTGAGGGAAGGTCTCAGCGTCGCTCCAAGTATGGAACAAAAAGACCTAAAGCGAAATAATCAAAAAAACGTTAAGAGATGAGAAGAAGAAAAGCGAAAAAGATAGCGATTCTCCCGGATCCGAAGTTTAATGACGTTGTGGTAACAAAGTTTGTCAACAACCTTATGTACGACGGTAAAAAGAGTTTGGCATTCAGCATTTTTTATGATGCAATTGAAATCATTGACAAAAAGATCGAAGATCAGGATGGATTGGAAGTTTGGAGAAAAGCATTGGAAAATGTAACTCCAAGTGTGGAAGTACGCAGCCGTCGTGTAGGTGGTGCTACTTTCCAGATACCTACTCCGGTGCGTGAGGAAAGAAAAGCCTCCCTTGCAATGAAATGGTTGATCGGTTACTCACGTAAGCGCAACGAGAAAACAATGGCACAGAAGTTAGCTTCTGAGATCATTGCTGCTTCGAAAGAAGAGGGTGCTGCTTACAAGAAGAAAGAGGATACATTAAGAATGGCTGAGGCTAACAAAGCATTCTCACACTTTAGATTCTAATTACAATGGCAAGAGATCTTAGATTTACTCGTAACATCGGTATCGCTGCTCACATCGACGCCGGAAAAACTACCACCACAGAACGTATACTTTACTATTCTGGTGTAAATCACAAAATTGGTGAAGTACACGAAGGTGGAGCTACTATGGACTGGATGGAGCAGGAGCGTGGTATTACCATTACTTCCGCTGCGACAACCGTAAATTGGAACTACCGTGGTCAGAAATACCACATCAACATCATCGATACCCCGGGACACGTTGACTTTACAGTTGAGGTAAACCGTTCACTTCGCGTATTGGATGGTTTGGTATTCCTTTTCTCTGCGGTTGACGGTGTAGAGCCTCAGTCAGAAACAAACTGGCGTTTAGCAAACAACTACAACGTACCGCGTATTGGTTTCGTTAACAAAATGGACCGTCAGGGTGCTGACTTCCTTGCTGTATGTAAGCAAGTAAAAGAAATGTTGGGTAGCCACGCACTTCCTTTACAGATCAACATCGGCGACGAGGATAATTTCAAAGGAGTAGTTGATTTGATCAACTGGAGAGGTATCGTTTGGAATGATTCTGATCAGGGAATGACTTTCCAGGAAGTGGAAATCCCTGCTGATATCATCGACGAAGCACGTCAGTTGAGAAGCGAATTGCTTGAAGCAGTTGCTGAGTTCGACGAAACGTTGATGGAGAAATTCTTCGAAGATGAGAACTCATTGACTGAAAGAGAAATCTTGAACGCATTGCGTGAGGCAACTATCTCAGGTAAAGTTGTTCCGATGATGTGTGGTTCTTCGTTTAAAAATAAAGGAGTTCAGGCGATGCTAGATATGGTAATGGAAATTCTTCCTTCACCATTGGATATCGAAGCTATTACAGGTACCAATCCTAAAACTGACGAAGAAGTAACACGTAAGCCTTCTTATGATGAGCCGTTCGCAGGTTTGGCATTTAAGATTGCTACAGATCCATTCGTTGGTCGTTTGTGCTTCACACGTGCCTACTCAGGTAAATTACCTGCAGGTTCTTATGTATTGAACACACGTACAAATAACAAAGAGCGTATTTCGCGAATCTTCCAGATGCACGCTAACAAGCAAAACCAGATCGATGAGCTTGGTGCTGGTGATATCGGTGCTTTGGTAGGTTTCAAGGACATCCGTACAGGAGATACATTGTGTGCAGAAAATGCACCGATCGTTCTTGAATCAATGAAGTTCCCTGATCCGGTAATCGGAATTGCTATTGAGCCTAAAACTCAGGCAGATCAGGATAAATTGGGTGTTGGACTTTCCAAACTTGCTGAAGAAGACCCAACGTTCCGTGTAAATACTGACGAAGAAACAGGGCAAACGATCATCTCCGGAATGGGTGAGCTTCACTTGGAGATCATTGTAGACCGTTTGAAGCGTGAGTTCAAAGTGGAAGTAAACCAGGGAGCTCCTCAGGTTTCTTACCGTGAGAATATCACTGCTGAAGTGAACCATAGAGAAGTGTACAAGAAGCAGTCTGGTGGTCGTGGTAAATTCGCGGACATCGTTGTTAAGATATCTCCTCAGAACGACGCTGAGAAAACAGGCCTTGAGTTTGTTAACAGTATCAAGGGTGGTAACATTCCACGTGAATTCATTCCTTCAGTAGAGAAAGGTTTCAAAGAATCCATGAAGAATGGTGTGATGGCTGGGTTCCAGGTAGACGCAATGAAAGTTGAATTACTTGATGGTTCCTTCCACGCTGTCGATTCAGATTCATTGTCTTTCGAATTGTGTGCGAAGATGGCATATAGAACAGCATTGAAAAATGCACGTCCTGTCTTGCTTGAACCAATCATGAAAATGGAAGTGGTTACTCCTGAAGAGAATATGGGTGATATCGTTGGTGACTTGAACCGTCGTCGTGGTGTGATCCGTGGAATGGATGACAGAGCAGGATCAAAAGTGGTTAAAGCTGATGTTCCGCTTTCAGAAATGTTCGGTTATGTAACACAACTTCGTACCCTTTCTTCTGGTCGTGCAAGTTCATCTATGGAGTTCTCACATTATGCGGAGGCACCTAAGAACGTTGCAGACGATGTAGTAGCGAAAGCAAGTGGAAAAGTTACAGCTTAAAAAATTAGGATATGAGTCAGAAAATCAGAATTAAATTGAAATCATACGATCATAACCTCGTTGACAAATCAGCTGAGAAGATCGTAAAAACGGTAAAATCTACCGGTGCTGTCGTAAGTGGTCCAATTCCACTTCCTACACACAAACGTATCTATACGGTTTTGAAATCGCCACACGTAAACAAAAAAGCACGTGAGCAGTTTGAATTGTGTTCGTACAAGCGTTTGCTTGACATTTACAGTTCATCTTCTAAAACGGTAGATGCACTTATGAAGTTAGAACTTCCTAGTGGAGTTGACGTAGAAATCAAAGTTTAATAATTAAATAGTTAAGTATGCCAGGAATTATTGGTAGAAAAGTCGGAATGACTAGCATCTACAGTGCCGAGGGCAAGGCTATGCCATGCACAGTGATAGAAGCTGGTCCTTGTGTTGTCACACAGATTAAAACACAAGACAGAGATGGTTACGAGGCTACTCAGCTTGGATTCGGTGATCGTAAAGAAAAGAACACACCGAACGCGCTGAAGGGTCACTTTAAGAAAGCCAACACCACTCCAAAATCGAAGATGGTGGAATTTAAAGGGTTCGAAAACGTTAATCTCGGTGATACTGTTGACGTAAACATCTTCGAGGAAGGTGAATACGTGAGCATAGTGGGTACCTCAAAAGGTAAAGGTTTCCAGGGAGTCGTTAGACGTCATGGTTTTGGCGGTGTTGGTCAGTCCACACACGGTCAGCACAACCGTCTTCGTGCTCCGGGTTCAATCGGTGCTTGTTCTTACCCTGCACGTGTATTCAAAGGAATGCGTATGGCGGGACAAATGGGTAACAAGCGCGTTGTTCAGGAAAACCTTGAAGTATTGAAGGTATTGGCTGACAAGAATTTGATAGTGGTGAAAGGATCGATTCCTGGATCTAAAGGTGCAACTGTTTCAATTTTGAAGTGATGGAAGTAAAAGTATTTGATGCAAAAGGAAAAGCTACTTCGAAAAAGGTAACGCTTTCAGATACGGTTTTCGGAATCGAACCGAATGACCACGCGATCTATCTTGATGTGAAACAGCATTTGGCAAATCGCCGTCAGGGTACGCACAAAGCAAAAGAGCGTAACGAGATTGCTGGATCAACCAAGAAACTTAAAAAACAAAAAGGTACAGGTGGTGCTCGTGCAGGTAGCGCGAAGTCAGGTACACGTGTAGGTGGAGGACGTATTTTCGGACCAAGACCACGTAACTACCACTTTAAACTGAATGTAAAGTTGAAGAGACTTGCTCGTAAATCGGCATTCTCTTACCAAGCGAAGAACGATGGAATCCTGATTTTGGAAGATTTGAACTTCGACGCTGCAAAAACAAAAGATTTCGTTGCATTGGTTTCAGCATTGAAACTGGATAACGAAAAGATCCTTTTGATACTAGGTTCTAAGAATGACAATGTGTATTTGTCTTCTCGTAACCTGGGAAGAGTGAAAGTCGTTACAGCTGATTCTGTAAACACATATGATGTGTTGAACGCGAAGAAAGTTGTTTTGGCTGAGAGTTCATTGGAAGTAATTGAAAAGATTCTAAACTAAGAAGTTGATGAAGACAATTATCAAAAAGCCGATCATTAGTGAAAAAGCTACCGGTACAAGTGAAAAGTTTAACCGTTTCACTTTTGCAGTAGACCGATCTGCTAATAAGATCGAGATCAAAAAAGCTGTCGAGAAAATGTATGGTGTCAATATCATTGACGTTCGCACATTGAATTATGGCGGTGGAAAATCCTCTGTTAAGTATACTAACAAAGGTGTCGTTGAGCAACCAAGCAAACAATGGAAAAAAGCTGTTGTTACTGTTGCTGCAGGAGAAACGATTGATTTATTTAATAACTTTTAAGCAGTTGACTAATGGGTCTTAAGAAATTCAAGCCTATCACTCCAGGGCAAAGACACAAGATCAACAGTGATTATTCTGAGATCACAACAAATACTCCTGAAAAGAGTCTTGTTGCGAGCAAGAAGAAATCTGGTGGTCGTAACAACGACGGTAGAATGACGATGCGCTACATAGGTGGTGGTCACAAACAAAAATACCGTATCGTTGATTTCAAAAGGGACAAGCATGATGTTCCTGCAACCGTAAAATCGATCGAGTACGATCCAAACCGAACAGCACACATTGCGTTGTTGTATTATGCGGATGGAGAGAAAAGATACATCATTGCCCCTAATGGATTGAAAGTAGGTGATGAGGTTGTGGCAGGAAAAAATGCAGCTCCAAATGTTGGTAATGCACTTTACTTGAGTGATGTTCCACTCGGTACAGTAATTCATAACATTGAACTAAAACCTGGTAAAGGTGGTGCTATCGCTCGTGGAGCAGGTACCTATGCACAATTGAACGCTCGTGATGGTCGCTATGCGATTGTGAAGATGCCTTCTGGAGAAACCAGAATGATCCTTACGACATGTATGGCTACGATCGGTTCTGTTTCGAATGCTGAACACAATCTGGTTGTTTCCGGTAAAGCTGGTCGTTCACGTTGGTTGGGTCGTCGTCCACGCGTTCGTGGTGTCGTAATGAACCCAGTTGATCACCCTATGGGTGGTGGTGAAGGACGTAACGCCGGAGGTCACCCACGTTCACGTAACGGTATGCCAGCTAAAGGCTACAAGACACGTGACAAGAAGAAATATTCAGATAAGTTCATCATCGATAGAAGAAAAAAATAAGTAGGATATGAGTCGTTCATTAAAAAAACCACCTTTCGTACACTATAAGTTGATGAAACGAGTGGATGATGCACAAGCTTCGGGTAGCAAGTCAGTGATCAAAACTTGGTCTAGAGCGTCTACGATCACCCCTGACTTTGTAGGGTTGACATTCGCTGTGCACAACGGGAATAAGTTCATTCCGGTATTCGTTACCGAGAACATGGTAGGTCACAAATTGGGAGAATTCTCTCCAACGCGTAACTTCCGTGGTCATGCCGGAAATAAAAAAGATAAGAAAAGATAAATAGCAAAGTCATGGGTGCTAGAAAACGATTAAGAGCTGAAGAAATTAAAGCGACGAAAAGTACGACTGCGTTTGCACGTCTGAATGATTCGCCGATCGCTCCGAGAAAGATGAGATTAGTTGCAGATCTCGTAAGGGGAGTGGAAGTAAATAAAGCTCTGAATATTTTGCAACACAACGCTAAAAATGCGTCTACGAGTTTGGAAAAACTCCTTCGTTCAGCTATCGCTAACTGGGAGCAGAAGAATGAAGGAAAAAGCATTGAAGAGGAAAGATTGATCGTACGCTCCATCGAAGTGGGTGGTGGTGCGATGCTGAAGAGAATTCAAGCTGCGCCTCAAGGTAGAGCTCACCGCGTAAGAAAAAGATCTAATCACGTGACCATCGTAGTTGATGGTGCTAAATAAGGTAGGATAATGGGACAAAAAACGAATCCAATTGGTAATAGATTAGGTTTCATCCACGGATGGGAATCTAACTGGTATGGTGGAGAGCGATACAAGGATAAGATCGTTGAAGACGATCAGATCCGTAAGTATCTGAATGCTCGTTTATCCAGAGCGAGTATCGCTAAGATCATCATCGAGCGTACGCTTAAACTTGTTACAGTGACGATCAATACAGCACGTCCGGGAGTGATTATCGGTAAAGGTGGTCAGGAAGTGGACAAGCTGAAAGAAGAGTTGAAAAAATTGACAAAGAAAGAGATCCAGATCAACATTTTCGAGGTAAAACGTCCTGAATTGGATGCTCGTTTGGTTGCTGATGGTATCGCACGCCAATTAGAGGCACGTATCTCTTTCCGTAGAGCAATTAAAATGGCTATTGCGAGCACAATGCGCATGGGAGCTGAAGGAATCAAAGTAAAGATTTCCGGACGTTTGAATGGAGCAGAAATGGCTCGTACAGAGATGTACAAGGATGGACGTACTCCGTTACATACGTTCAGAGCTGACATCGATTATGCAGTTTCCGAAGCACATACTACGTATGGTCGTTTGGGTATCAAGGTGTGGATATGCAAAGGCGAAGTTTACGGAAAACGCGATCTTTCTCCTAATGTTGGAATGGCTGCGTCTGGCGCTAAGTCAGGAGGTGCTCCAAGTGGTGCTCCACGCAAACCAATGGGGGCTAAAAGAAAGAAAAAGTAATTGACAGTAAAATTTAGTAGAAAATGTTACAGCCAAAAAGAACCAAATTTAGAAGAGTTCAGAAAGGACGAAACAGAGGTGAAGCTCAACGTGGCAGCACCATTGCTTTCGGATCTTTCGGACTGAAAACTTTGGAGCCAGGATGGATCACATCACGCCAGATCGAAGCATCACGTATCGCAGTAACCCGATACATGAAACGTGAAGGTAAAGTGTGGATCCGTATCTTCCCTGACAAGCCGGTTACCTCTAAGCCAGCTGAAGTAAGGATGGGTAAAGGTAAAGGAGCTCCAAGTCACTGGGTAGCGGTAGTGAAACCGGGTCGCATCATGTTTGAGGCAGACGGTGTACCATATGAGACAGCTAAAGAAGCAATGCGTCTGGCAGCTCAGAAGTTACCGGTGAAATGTAAGTTCATTGTTCGCAATGACTATGTAATACCTGGAAAATAAGAAAAAGATGAAGCAGCAAGAAATCACAAAACTTTCAGTGGAAGACGTGAAAAAGAAGATCACGGATTTTTCTGACCAGCTTAATAAAATGAAGCTGACACACCGTGTGGCACCGATCGAAAATCCGATCCAGATCCGTAAGGTGAGAAAAACGATCGCACGTTTGCAGACTGAATTGACAAAACGTGAAACGCAGGCTTAGTTGCTTGTTAAACATTGAAATGAGCTTGAAATGGAAAAGCGTAATTTAAGAAAAGAACGAATTGGGGTAGTAACCAGCGACAAGATGCAAAAATCGATCGTGGTTGCTGTTGAACGTAAAGTGAAGCACCCAAAGTATGGTAAGTTCGTAAAGAAAACCACCAAATTCGTTGCACATGATGAGAACAACGACTGTAATATCGGTGATACTGTAAAGATCATGGAGACACGTCCGTTGAGCAAATCTAAGAACTGGAGATTGGTGGAGATTATTGAAAGAGCTAAATAATTTTTAGTAATGATACAAACAGAATCAAGACTTGCAGTAGCTGATAACTCCGGAGCAAAGGAAGTATTGGTGATCCGTGTACTCGGAGGAACCAAGCGTCGTTATGCTTCAGTAGGAGATAAGATCGTTGTTGCTGTGAAGAGCGCAATGCCCTCTGGTGCCGTTAAAAAGGGTTCGGTAGCCAAGGCGGTAGTCGTAAGAACAAGAAAAGAGGTACGTCGTGCCGACGGTTCTTACATTCGTTTCGATGATAACGCATGTGTTATCTTGAATCAGGCGGGAGAAATGAGAGGAACCCGTATTTTCGGACCAGTTGCTCGTGAGCTGCGTGAAAACAACTATATGAAAGTTGTTTCATTGGCTCCTGAGGTACTTTAATAAATGGAAGTCATGCAACAGAAATTACACATTAAAGTAGGTGACACAGTGAAAGTAATCACTGGTGAAGCTAATGGTCAGGAAGGAAAGGTCCTTACAATCGACCGTAAAAAAATGCGTGCTACAGTGGAAGGCGTAAATATCGTTAAGAAACACGCTAAGCCAAGTGCAGCAGACCCTCAAGGAGGAATTGTGGAGAAAGAAGGAAGTATCCACGTTTCTAACCTTATGATTGTATCCAAAGGTCAGGCAACTCGTATTGGCCGTAAATTGGATGCGAAAGGAAAATTAGTTCGTTATTCAAAAAAGTCAGGGGAGGAAATTAAATGAGTTACGCACCAAGACTTAAGGAAAAGTATAATGCAGAGATCATTCCTGCATTAACTGAGAAGTTCGGTTATAAGACGGTTATGCGCGTGCCGAAACTTCAAAAGATCGTATTGAGCCAGGGAATGGGGGATGCTGTTGCAGACAAGAAATTGATCGAAAGTGCAGTGGCAGATCTTTCCAGAATTGCAGGTCAGAGAGCAGTTACAACTATCTCAAAGAAAGACATCTCTAACTTCAAATTGAGAAAAGGGATGCCGATCGGAACGAAAGTGACACTTCGTGGAGATAAGATGTATGATTTCTTAGACAGATTGCTTTCTGTATCTCTTCCAAGAACACGTGACTTTAGAGGTATCAATCCAAAAGGATTTGATGGTAGAGGTAACTTCAACCTTGGGGTGAAGGAACACATCATCTTCCCAGAAATAGATATCGACAAAGTGAACAGAATCCTTGGAATGGATATCACATTCGTTACTTCAGCAGAAAGCGACGAAGAAGGGAAAGCACTTTTGGATGCATTTGGATTCCCATTTATTAAAAAATAAGAAGAAATGGCAAAAGAATCAATGAAAGCGCGTGAGCGCAAAAGAGAAAGAATGGTAGCTCGCTACGCAAAGAAGCGTGAGGAACTTACAAAGATCCTTAAATCTACGGATGCTTCTGACGAGGTTCAAGCTGCTAAGTGGGATGCGATGATGGCAATCCAAAAACTACCTGCAAACTCTTCTAAGATCCGAGTTCACAACCGTTGCGGTTTGACTGGTCGTCCAAGAGGGTACATGCGTCAGTTTGGTCTTTCAAGGGTTACCTTCCGTGAAATGGCTTTGTCAGGAAAAATCCCGGGAGTTAAAAAAGCAAGTTGGTAATTATAAGAATCCATTAAGAGTATGAATACAGATCCAATAGCAGATTTTTTAACCCGTATCCGTAACGCGAGTTCGGCTGGGTTGAAAATGGTTGAGATCCCTGGGTCAAATGTGAAGCGTGCAATGACGCAGATCCTTTTTGATCAGGGATACATTACAAATTACAAGTTTGAAGAGGACGAAAAACAAGGAATAATCAAGATCGCGTTGAAATACAACCAATCTACAAAAGTTCCTGCGATCACAAAGATCAGTCGTGCTTCCAGACCAGGTCTTCGCAAGTATAGCGGTTCAGCCGAAATGCCACGCGTATTGAACGGTTTGGGTATCGCGATCGTTTCCACTTCAAAAGGTGTAATTACTGATAAAGAAGCAAGAAAACACAACGTAGGAGGTGAAGTACTTTGCTACGTTTATTAATCTTTAAGTTAAAAAGAAATGTCAAGGATAGGTAAATCCCCAGTTAACATCCCGAGTGGAGTAGACGTAAAGTTAGAGGGTAACAAGGTTACCGTTAAGGGTCCTAAAGGCGAACTTACACAAGTTTTAGAAGCCGGTGTAACGTTGAGCATTGAAGGAAGCGTAATAACTTTCAGCCGCGAATCAGATGCACCTTCTCATCGTGCAAAACACGGTTTATACCGTGCGCTTTTGCATAATATGGTACAAGGTGTTTCGGAAGGGTACAAAAAGGAAATGGAAGTGATCGGAGTAGGTTACCGTGCAAATGCAGCTGGTCAACAGTTGGAATTAGCACTTGGTTTCTCTCACCCGATTGTTTTCGAAATTCCTTCAGAAGTTAAGGTATCTGCAAATACTGAAAAAGGAAAAGCTCCTGTTGTAACATTAGAATCTTACGACAAACAGCTTTTGGGTCAGGTTGCTGCCAAAATTCGCTCCTTCCGTAAACCTGAACCTTACAAAGGAAAAGGTATCCGTTTTGTGGGTGAAGAGATCCGTAGAAAAGCTGGTAAATCTGCAGGTAAGAAATAAAAATTAAATGTTATGGCATTCAGTAAATTAAACAGAAGAGCAAAAATTAAAAGAAGAATCAGAAAGAAAATTTCTGGTACTTCTAAAGTGCCTCGTCTTTCGGTTTTCCGAAGCAACAAGCAAATCTATGCGCAGTTGATCGACGACACTACTGGGACAACCCTTGCATCCGCTTCGTCTTACAAAAACAAAGCTGCTGATAAGAAAAATAAATCTGAACAAGCAGCAGTAGTTGGTAAAGAGGTGGCTGAAAAGGCAGTTAAAGCCGGTATTGAGACAGTGGTATTCGACCGTAACGGTTATTTGTACCATGGTAGAGTTAAATCATTGGCTGACTCAGCTCGAGAAGGCGGACTTAAATTTTAAAAAATGGCAGCACAAACATTGAATAGAGTAAAATCTGCAGATATTGAGCTTAAAGATAAGCTCGTTGCTGTAAACCGTGTGACTAAAGTTACCAAAGGTGGACGTACGTTCTCTTTCTCTGCAATCGTAGTAGTTGGAGATGAGCACGGAATCGTTGGTCACGGTCTCGGTAAAGCAAAAGAAGTAACAGAGGCGATCACAAAAGGGATCGACGATGCGAAGAAAAACCTTATTAAAGTTCCGATCTTGAAAGGAACGGTTCCACATCCTCAAAAAGGAAAGTTTGGTGGTGCTGAAGTTCTTTTGAAGCCTGCTACCAATGGTACAGGAGTTATCGCAGGTGGTGCGATGCGTGCGGTTCTTGAAAGCGTTGGGGTTCATAACGTATTGGCGAAATCTCAAGGATCTTCCAACCCACACAACGTGGTTAAAGCTACTATCGATGCACTTTCTAAAATGAGAGATGCAGTAGCAGTAGCGAAACAGCGTGGTATCTCTCTGGATAAAGTGTTTAACGGTTAATAGTGTGAATGATGGCTACAATTAAAATCAAGCAAGTTAGAAGCGCTATCAAACGTCCGGCTGTTCAGAAGGCTACGATCAAAGCGTTGGGATTCAGAAAACTGAATCAGGTAGTGGAGCATGAGGCAACCCCTCAGATCCTTGGAATGGTAAAAAAAGTACAACACCTTCTTGAGGTAGTTGAGTAAACTTAAAAATTCGCAAAAAAATGAACTTACATAATTTAACTCCTGCAAAAGGCTCGGTTAACCGAGAAAAGAGAATTGCCAGAGGTCAGGGATCCGGACACGGTGGCACTTCGACGCGTGGTCATAAAGGAGCGAAATCAAGATCAGGTTACAGCAAAAAGATCGGTTTTGAAGGTGGACAAATGCCTCTTCAGCGCCGAGTACCTAAATTTGGTTTCAAAAACATCAACCGCGTTGAGTATAAAGCGATCAACCTGGATATCATTCAATCATTGATCGATCGCAAAAGCGTTACGGAGATTACTCCTGAAGTGTTGCGTGAGAACGGACTTGTATCCAACAATGAATTGGTGAAGATCCTTGGTCGTGGTGAATTGAAGGCAAAGATCAATGTAACAGCACACAAGTTCTCCGGCACTGCAAAAGCAGCGATCGAAGGACAAGGTGGGAATTGTTCAGAAATCTAATTAACTTTGCCAACATTTTTCGAAAATGAATCGATTTATACAGAACATTAAGAATATCTGGAAAGTGGAAGAGTTGAGGAAAAGGATACTCCTTACCCTCACACTCATCCTCGTTTACAGGGTTGGTTCTTTCGTGATTCTTCCTGGCGTGAACTATACTGCGTTAATGAATGCGCAGGCGAACGGCGGACAGAATACACTGGAGACCCTTTTGTCTCTTTTCTCCGGTGGTGGATTTACCAATGCATCGGTCATGGCCTTAGGTATCATGCCGTACATCAGTGCTTCCATCATTATGCAACTTTTGGGTATGGCTGTACCAGCCGTACAAAAAATGCAGAACGAAGGAGAATCGGGAAGAAAGCGAATCAATAACTACACACGTATCCTTACAGTGATCATCTGTGCTTTACAGGCACCAAGTTATTTGACTCTGTATGTACAATCTAAAGGAGCAATGCCGGTGGATGCGTCTACTTTCTGGTGGGTGCAAACAATTTTGGTATTGATCTCAGGTTCTATGTTCGCTGTTTGGTTGGGTGAAAGAATTACGGACAAAGGTATTGGTAACGGAATTTCGTTATTGATCACAGTCGGTATTCTTGCTCGTCTTCCCGAAGCATTCCTGGCAGAGTTCGGGTTTGCGGTAGGCGCGGGTAACCTGATCAAGATCGTGTTGGAATTGGTGGTTTTCATGATGATTGTTATGGGTACCATCTTGATTGTGCAAGGTGTTCGAAGAATACCTTTAAACACAGCTAAGCGTGTTGTTGGAGCTCGTGCAGTTGATGAGCAAGGTGCACGGAGCTATTTGCCGATTAAGGTAAATGCAAGTGGTGTAATGCCTATCATCTTTGCTCAGGCGATTATGACGATTCCAATGATGATTTATTCGGGTGCAAGTGGCAGCAAAGGGGGAGGATTCCTTGAGCGAACGCTCGGTGACATGTATGGTGTAACCTATAATGTATTGCTTGCGGTTCTGATCATTGTGTTTACGTATTTCTACACAGCGATCATGATCAATCCGGGTAAAATTGCAGACGATTTGAAGCGAAGCGGAGGATTCATTCCTGGAGTGAAACCTGGAGAAGATACAGCGGAATATATTGATTCACTTGTGTCGCGTATTACTTTCCCTGGTTCGTTATTCCTCGCTGCAATCGCAATTCTGCCTTCAATCGCAAAAATTGCTGGAGTGAATGATGCATTTGCTATGTTCTTTGGAGGTACATCTCTTTTGATTATGGTTGGTGTCGTATTGGATACACTTCAGCAAATCGAATCTTACTTATTGAATCGTCATATGGACGGTTTGATGGAGGGGGCTCGCGTTAAAGGAAGAAGAACTAACGAATTGTCAGGTTTTTAATATGGCAAAGCAGTCGTCAATAGAACAGGATGGGGTGATCATCGAAGCACTTTCGAACGCAATGTTCAGAGTTGAGCTTGAGAATGGACACGTAATCACTGCACACATTTCAGGAAAGATGAGGATGTTTTACATCAAAATCCTTCCTGGAGATAGAGTAAAAGTAGAGATGTCTCCTTACGATCTGACTAAAGGGAGAATATCTTTCAGATACAAGTAAGAACATTTCTTAAAAGAGAAAAAAAATGAAAGTTAGAGCATCAGTAAAAAAACGAACTGCAGATTGCAAGATCGTTAAGAGAAAAGGAAGGGTTTATGTGATCAACAAAAAGAACCCAAAACTTAAACAAAGACAAGGGTAATTTAATAGAGTATGGCACGTATTGCAGGTATAGATTTACCAAAAAATAAAAGAGGTGTAATCGGTTTGACTTACATCTTTGGTATCGGAAGAAGTACTTCAAAAAAGAT
Source organism: uncultured Flavobacteriia bacterium (assembly GCA_903928365.1). Classification (GTDB taxonomy): domain Bacteria; phylum Bacteroidota; class Bacteroidia; order Flavobacteriales_D; family Crocinitomicaceae; genus M0103. The sequence goes on along the minus strand of CAIYQV010000008.1, from coordinate 5,955 downwards.
TTTGAAGGACAATGGTATTGATGAGAACATCAAAGTACAAGACTGGAATGATGATCAGTTGGGAGCTATTCGTAACTCCATCAACGAAATCAAAACGGAAGGTCAGTTGCGCTCTGAGATTCAGTTGAATATCAAACGTTTGATGGATATAGGTTGTACTCGTGGAATCCGTCACCGTGCGGGTCTTCCATTGAGAGGTCAGCGTACGAAGAATAATTCCCGTACTAGAAAAGGAAGAAGAAAAACGGTTGCTAACAAGAAAAAAGCGACTAAATAAGAAAACGCTTAGCGTTTGATAAAAGCAAACGTTATGCAGCTAGTAATAATTAATAATTGATAATGGCAAAGTCTAATCAAAAAAAGAAGAAGAACGTCAAAGTAGATGCAGCGGGTGAAGCGCATATTCAAGCTACCTTCAACAATGTAATTATTTCTTTGACGAACAACGCTGGTCAGGTTATCTCCTGGTCATCGGCGGGAAAAATGGGCTTCAAAGGTTCTAAAAAGAACACGCCATATGCTGCGCAGGTTTCTGCGGAGGATGCGGCTAAAGAAGCACATGACTTCGGATTACGTAGAGTGAAAGTATATGTAAAAGGACCGGGTGCGGGTAGAGAATCTGCAATACGCTCTTTGCATAACGCTGGAATTGAAGTAACTGAAATCATTGATGTTACACCACTACCGCACAATGGTTGTCGTCCACCAAAAAGACGTCGAGTATAATAGTAATTAACTGAAAGAGCATAACTAGTCATCGAAGGAAAGCCTTAATTCATGACTGCTCTTTAAAACAAATAGAAATGGCAAGATATAGAGGTCCAAAATCAAAAATTGCGCGTCGTTTCAGAGATCCGATCTTCGGACCTGATAAAGCGCTAGACAGAAGAGCCTATGGTCCGGGACAACATGGACCGGCTAAAAGAAGAGGTGGTAAGCAATCAGAATATGCTATCCAGCTTGGTGAAAAACAAAAAGCAAAGTATACGTACGGTATCCTTGAAAGACAGTTCTCTAACCTGTTCGAAAAGGCATCCCGAATGAAAGGAATTACAGGTGAAAACTTGCTTCAATTGTGTGAAGCTCGTTTGGATAATACGGTATTCCGCCTTGGAGTAGCACCTAGCCGTAGAGCTGCGCGTCAGTTGGTTACACACAAACACATCACTGTAAATGGTGAGATCGTGAATGTGCCTTCATACACGTTACGTATTGGAGATGTGATCGGAGTTCGTGAGAAGTCAAAGTCTCTTGAAGTAATTACTTCTTCTCTTTCTTCCAGCAATAAGAAATTTGACTGGTTGGATTGGAACTCATCTGATATGACAGGAAAATACCTTAGTTCACCATCACGTGAGATGATCCCTGAAAACATTAAAGAACAGTTGATCGTCGAATTATATTCTAAATAATAAATAAACCATATTGGTTTCGGGCCAAAGGGTGTGATCGAATTTCTTCAATCTTTCAGACCGCGCAACTCGAAAACAATTAAAAAGAAGAAAAACAACATGGCAATTTTAGATTTCCAAAAACCTGACAAGGTTATCATGATTCAGTCCGATGAGCATCACGGACAATTTGAATTCCGTCCGCTTGAGCCGGGTTACGGTATCACAGTGGGTAATTCACTTCGTAGAATTCTGCTTTCATCCCTTGAGGGTTACGCGATTGCATCTATTCGTATCGAAGGCGCGGATCATGAGTTTACAACCATCAAAGGAGTAGTAGAGGATGTGACCGAGATCATCTTGAATTTGAAGCAAGTTCGTTTCAAGCAACAGATCGAAGGAACAGACAGTGAAACAGTAATCGTTTCTATTTCTGGTCAGGATAAATTGACAGCAGGTGATCTTGGTAAATTCACGTCTGCTTTCCAGGTGTTGAATTCAGATCTTGTGATCTGTAATATGGAACCGTCTGTAAAGCTTGAATTGGAATTGACGATTATCAAAGGACGTGGTTATCTTCCAGCTGAAGAGAACAAACAATCAAGCGCTCCTTTCGGAACAATTTTCATTGATTCAATCTTTACTCCGATCAAAAATGTAAAATACACGATTGAAAACTATCGTGTTGAACAAAAAACGGATTACGAGAAGCTTGTTTTGGATATCACTACTGATGGTTCTATCCATCCGAAAGATGCATTGAAAGAAGCGGCAAAGATTCTTATTCACCATTTCATGTTGTTCTCTGATGAGCGCATCACACTTGATAGTGAAGTGAAAGCTGAGACGGAGGAATTTGACGAGACTTCATTGCACATGCGTCAACTGTTGAAAACCAAACTGGTTGATATGGATCTTTCTGTTCGTGCTTTGAATTGTTTGAAAGCTGCAGACGTAGAGACATTAGGTGACTTGGTTTCATACAACAAAAACGACCTTTTGAAATTCCGTAATTTCGGTAAGAAATCACTTACAGAATTGGAAGACCTTGTGGACAATAAAGGTTTGAACTTCGGAATGAATGTTTCAAAGTATAAATTAGATAAAGACTAGTATCGCAATAAAAATTAATAATGGCGTAATAGGTGGCTGAGCTGTAGCGATACCTTAAGACAGACTCAGTTAACCGTTACTTACGAAATTTAAGTTATGAGACACGGTAACAAAGTAAACAATCTGGGAAGAAAATCGGCACATCGTAAAGCGATGTTGTCAAACATGGCTTGTTCCTTGATCCAACACAAAAGAATCAACACTACGATCGCAAAAGCGAAAGCGTTGCGTACGTTTGTTGAGCCGCTTTTGACAAAGTCTAAAACGGATTCTACTCATTCAAGAAGAACGGTATTCAGCTACCTTCAGAACAAAGACATCGTAACAGAATTGTTCCGAGAAGTGGCTCCGAAAATCGCTAATCGCGAAGGTGGATATACACGTATCATCCGCACAGGATACCGTTTGGGTGATAATGCAGAAATGTGTTTGATCGAATTGGTAGACTTCAATGAGCTTTACACAAATGATAACGCGAAGAAGACTACACGTCGTTCGCGTCGAGGTGGAGCTAAAAAAGAGGCGGTAGAAGCAACAGTGGTTGAAGAAACAACAGCTGCAGCAGCAGAAGATACTACCGAAGGTGATGTATCTGCTGATGCGACAGTAGAGGCAACAAATGAAACTGTTGAGCCTGAGGCAGAAACACCTGCCGCTGACGAAGCAACTGAAGAGCCATCAGAAGATAAATAAGTTAACCAAACTTATATGAGAAGGGGTAATGTGAACATTACCCCTTTTTTATTAACATGAAAGAAGCATTTCGTTTTGAAATCCTAACTTTGCGCCAAATTTTTTTGAATGGAGTCAAGAAAAACGGCAGTGTTGGTTCTGGCAGATGGAACTGTTTATCAGGGATTGAGCATAGGGAAGATCGGCACAACAACGGGTGAGATCGCTTTTAATACCGGGATGACCGGATATCAAGAGGTTTTCACCGATCCATCCTACTTCGGACAGATCCTGATTATGACCACCGCACATATTGGAAACTATGGCATGCATAGTGAAGAGATCGAATCAGATTCGATCAAGATTGCAGGGTTGGTTACAAAGAAATTCTCAGAGATCTATTCTCGTCCATCGGCTGTTGGTTCTTTAGAGGAACAGATGGAACGTAGTGAGACGGTTGGAATTGCTGATATCGATACAAGGTCATTGGTTCGCCATATCAGAAGCAAAGGGGCAATGAATGCAATAATCTCATCTGAGATTCTTGATGTAGAGGTACTGAAACAAAAACTGGCAGAAGCTCCATCGATGGATGGACTGGAATTATCCTCTAAAGTAGCTACTACTGAAACTTACGAAGTAAAACCCGAAAATGCACAATTCAAGGTGTCATTGATTGATTTCGGAGTGAAAAAGAATATTGTAAGATGTTTAACTGAACGTGGTTGCCATGTGAAGGTGTTCCCTTTAAATTCAACCAAAGCAGATATGGATTCTTTTCAACCGGATGGTTACATGCTTTCCAACGGTCCTGGTGATCCATCCGCGATGCCAGCGTCCATTCAACTAGTAGGAGAGTTAGTGAATTCAGGTAAACCAATATTTGGAATTTGCCTGGGTCACCAAATACTTGGATTGAGTCAGGGATTGAAAACGGAGAAGATGTTCAATGGTCACCGTGGAATCAATCATCCTATCAAGAATCTTAAAACCGGAAAAGGGGAGATCACTTCTCAAAATCATGGTTTCGTTATTTCAAAAGATAGCGTAAACGCGAACCCAAAGGTGAACGTTACGCATGTGCATTTGAATGACAATACGATCGCGGGGATCGAATTAGCGGATAAACCTGTTTTCTCTGTGCAATATCACCCGGAAGCATCTGCTGGTCCGCATGATTCGCGTTACCTGTTTGATCAGTTTATTGATAACATGAAACAATACAAGAAATGAGTTATATCGTAAAAGTTATTGGAAGACAAATCCTGGATTCTCGTGGAAACCCAACCGTTGAAGTGGATGTTCACACAGCAAATGGAATCCTCGGTCGTGCAGCTGTTCCTTCTGGTGCATCAACTGGTGTGCACGAAGCGGTGGAATTACGTGACGGGGATAAAGGATTGTACCTGGGAAAAGGGGTGCTACACGCTGTTCAGAATGTAAATACGCTGATCAACGATGCTTTGCAGGGTATGGATGTATGTGATCAGAAAGCGATTGATACGGTAATGCTTCGTTTGGATGGCACTGAAAATAAATCCAATTTGGGAGCGAATGCCATTCTAGGTACATCGCTTGCAGTTGCCCGTGCCGCCGCTCAGGAGTCTGGTTTAAGTCTATATAAATACATTGGAGGTGTTGGCGCTGTCACTATGCCTGTGCCTATGATGAATATTCTTAATGGTGGTTCTCACGCCGATAACCTTATCGATATACAGGAATTCATGGTGATGCCTTTTGGGGCATCGTCTTTTTCAGAAGGATTGCGTTGGGGAACAGAAGTGTTTCATCACTTAAAAAGTGTTTTGAAATCGAAGGGAATGTCGACCAATGTAGGAGACGAGGGTGGTTTTGCACCGAACTTAGGTTCGAACGAGGAAGCGATTCAGGTTGTTATGGAGGCAATAGAGAAAGCAGGCTTCCGTGCGGGTGAAGATATGTACATTGCCCTGGATGCTGCTTCTTCTGAATTCTACAATGCCGAAAAAGAACGTTATGTTTTCCATTCTACAGGAGATGAAATGACCTCATCAGAAATGGTTGGCTTCTGGAAGAATTGGTGTGAGAAGTACCCTATCGTTTCTATTGAAGATGGTTTGGCAGAAGATGATTGGAAAGGTTGGAAACTGGCAACGGAGGAGATCGGTTCCAAAGTTCAGTTAGTTGGAGATGATCTATTCGTAACAAACACGAAGCGTTTGCAGCGTGGTATTGACGAAGGGATTGCTAATTCAATTCTTGTGAAGGTGAATCAGATAGGATCGCTAACAGAAACGATTGAAGCTGTTCAATTAGCAACACGCAATAGTTATACCTCTGTGATGAGTCACCGAAGTGGTGAAACGGAAGATAGCACGATTGCGGATCTCGCAGTTGCATTGAATACAGGTCAAATCAAAACGGGTTCTGCTTCTCGCAGTGATCGGATGGCTAAGTATAATCAGTTGATCCGTATAGAAGAAGAGCTGGGTGACGCAGCTGTATATCCAGGTAAGAAATTTAGATATCTTTAGGATTCATATATTAAGATGATAAAAGAGGGGAATTTTCTCCTCTTTTTTTGTCACTTTCAGATGGAATCATAAACTTTGCTGCGCAATGGCAACTTCTTAGGTGAGATTTGCGTCTAGTTGACAACAATAGAAACATGAAACGACTTATTTTTGGTATTTGTGTGTTTTTGGGACTGAATGTATTTGCTCAAAGCACGGACAATCAAGTGACACTTTTCGGTCAATGTATGATCGCGATTGATTCTCAGGACGAGATGAAGTCACTT
>CAIYQV010000007.1 GCA_903928365.1 uncultured Flavobacteriia bacterium | reverse complement strand
CTCTCCATTTCCATTGAAAAGGGTAAAGCCAAGGCGAAAGCGAAGGAATAACTGATTCCAATTGAATATTGAAACGGGGAGCGTGAGTGCTTCCCGTTTTTTTGTTGATAGAAGTGGGCTTCGGCGTCGCTCAGCCCACTTCCATCTCGCAAGCATTATGAAAAACCAAATGAGTTAGCGCTCAGTCCACTGGAATATTCAAAAACCAGTTTATCGTAAATTTGGGTGTGATTTTATTAGTGGGCTGAGCGATGCCGAAGCCCACTATTTCGAATAATACCTTGCTCTCCAATAATTGATCACACGTACCAGTAAAATCAGTGCCGGTACCTCGACCAATGGACCAATCACACCAGCAAAAGCTTGTCCGGAGTTTATACCAAACACGCCGATAGAAACAGCAATCGCGAGTTCAAAATTATTTCCTGCTGCGGTAAAAGATAAAGCCGCATTGTCGCGATAATCTGCACCAAAGAACTTTGCAGCGAAAAACATCAAAGAAAACATGATTCCGAAATAACAAACCAATGGAAGTGATACCTTGAGCACATCCAATGGAAGTTCAACGATCATTTTGCCTTTCAAACAGAACATGAGAACGATCGTCGCAAGTAATGCTATCAGTGTTATTGGTGAAATAAAAGGAATGAATCGTGTTTGAAGCCAGTTTTCTCCTTTGGTACGAATAATGATCCATCGGCTGAACATAGCTGCAGCAAATGGAATTCCGAGATATATACCCACCGTTTGAGCGATCTGTCCAATTGTTACATTGACATGCAGTCCTTTGAATCCGAACAAAGGAAGAATGATCTCCAGATAGAAATACGCATACAAACTGAAAAACAAGATCTGCAGAATACTATTGATTCCAACTAATCCAGCTGTGAGCTCGCGATTGCCCTCGGCGAGTTCATTCCATACAATCACCATGGCAATACATGGCGCGATGCCGATAATGATGAGTCCTGTAAGGTATTCGGGATCGTTCGGTAGAAAAAGTACAGCAAGCACGCACATGAGCAGAGGACCAACAATCCAGGTAATAAATAAAGAAAGTCCGAGAAGTTTTGGTTTTGCCATTACGGTCGGGAGCAATTTGAAATCGATCTTTACCAGCGGAGGATACATCATCAGGATTAACCCAATAGCCAGGGGAATGTTGGTTGTTCCGGAAGAAAGCGCGTTGATAGAATCTGCCATGGACGGGACTGCATAGCCTAAAGCAACGCCAAGAAGCATGGCGGCAAAGATCCAAAGTGTCAGAAAACGGTCCAGGAATTTTAATCGTTTTTTCATAGCTTAATTCTTGATCAATGAGAAAAGATATAGATTGTCACGTGCGATCTGCAATGAACGTTCAATGTATTTTTCGTCTTGTTGAATGGTGTCGTCAAAAGCTTTGGGGTCCTCGTAGGTTGTACTGATTCGCAATTCAGCTCCGGGAACAAAGGGGCAATTTTCCTCTGCCTCAGCACAAGTCATTATGGCAGCAAAATGATCCTTTGGAACAATAGGATGATCTATGGTCTTTGAAAAGCATCGCAAAGCTTCTTCTTCATCACGGTAAGAAATCGCGTAAACTGGATTTACTGACTGATCCAGTTGGTCAATGTTGAACCCGATTGATTCCAGTGCTTTTACCGTATTTGGATGCATCGCAGTAGCTTCAGTACCCGCACTGAATGTTTTTACGTTTTCGATGCCGTAATAGGATGCGGCCACTTTTCCCCAAACTCTTCCGAAATGACTTCTTCTCGAATTGTGCGTACAGACATAAACGAGTCGAATTTCTTGGTTATTGGTATTTTTTTCCTGTATGTATTTAGCAATTCGTTGGAGGATCTCTTTTCTAGATTCAGGAATGTCATCGAATTGGGTGACTAGAAAGTCGCATTGATTTTTAATCCTATCTAACATGTGATTCATTATTAACAGCATTTGGTACCAGGAGTGCAACAGTTGCTAGCAGAACTTATCTCACGAAGGTTTAGTTTTGGTTTACTTGCCGGAATGCCACATTGATCCTCCGCCAGACATGCCGTTTGTGTTGGTATTAATTGAAATTCATATTGCTTGAATTCCACACCAAATTTACCGATCGTGTCCAGTTGGTACTCTACTTCGATTTCATGGTCACCTAGATCTATGAGGTTTTCACTTTGTTCAACGATCCTCGCAAGTTTAGCTGGTTCAAGTCGGTGTTCAGTATCATCTGTATACCATAATTGCAGATTGATCTTTTTTTCCTCCCTTAATTTTCCGCCACAATCGATGAAATTACGGGTAAGTAAACCCACCTCGGTGATGTGAAAGTGAGATGGAACTGTTGTCCCGTCAGGTAAATTAAATTGTAGTTCTTCTAATTGTCGAAGTGCTTGTTTGAATTCTGAAAGTCTCATAAGGCTAAATTTTAACAACAAGGTATCCTGTCGCTGTTGGAAATAAAATGATCTAACACATTTCGTATACTTGATAAGGTTTCTATGTTCAGGCAATAGCAGATAGAATTTCCTTCGATCGATCCCTTGATAATGTTTGCCTCCTTAAGTTCCCTCAAGTGTTGAGAAATTGTTGCTTGAGAAAGTGGGAGTACACCTACCAGGTCATTACATATACATGTGTTGACAGAAAGAATGTGTTCAATGATCGCAATGCGCGCCGGATGTCCCAAAGCCTTGAATACTAGAGACTTTTTGTTTTGTTCAGTGGTGAATTCGGTTGATTTGGTAATGCCCATAAAGAAAGATATATCGCAATATTACGATGTTAATCAAATAATTTTGATCAAGGCAACTATTTTTTGTAAATTAACGTCTGAGTTTAAAACGCACAAACCATGAAAAAGCTACCACTTATTTTGATGACGCTTCTGACATTTTCTTCATTTGCTCAGGAAACAATTGAATTGACTCACCATGATTATGATGAGTTAAAATCCAATGGATTATTGGATCCTTCAGTGAAGTATCGGTTTACAGATAACCAAATGATGCAAACGGTTCATTATTCAGGTGGAACAGTCAAAAATGACGTATGCAATTGTTTGGTACCGCTGGATAGTACCTTTACTTTAGCAATGTTACCTAATGACGATGGTTCTTCAGGTTCGATAAGTCTTCCTTTTGCCTTTGATTTTTATGGAAATCAATATGATTCTGTGATCATCAACAATAATGGAAATGTTTCTTTTCTGGCGCCCTATTACACATTTACGCCAAATGCTTTTCCGGATTCTGCCTACAACATGATTGCGCCATTTTGGGGTGATGTTGATACAAGAGGATCTTACACTATTGATAGCCTCGGAAACTACATTAGTACGGGTGATGGCGGCAATGTTTGGTACAAAGTGACCCCATCAGCATTGGTGGTGATATGGGATCATGTAGGATACTTCAGTAATCACGTTGATCTCGTTTCTACCTTTCAGCTTATTATTTCCAACGGTTCAGATTCTTTAGTGCCGGCTGGTAACAATGTTTCATTCTGTTACGGTGATATGCAATGGACAACAGGAGATGCTTCTATGGGGGTTGGAGGTTTCGGTGGTTACCCCGCTACAGTAGGTGTGAATATTGGTAATGGTGTGGATTATTTTCAGGTAGGTCAATTTGATTCGACAGGCGTATCCTTTGATGGACCTTATGGCGCAACGGATGAAGTTGATTTTCTGGATGGTCAAGAAATTTATTTTAATGTAGCAGGTGCTGCTGCCTCGAATACTCCACCTGTAGTGGTGAGTAGTGCCATCTGTGATACCATTGATGTGTATACAGGCGATACATTGATAAAGTCATTGGCTGAACAATTTGAATTTGCGGTCACTGCTTATGCGCCTGAAATAGGACAGGGTATGAGTACTACTATCATTTGTAATGCGCCTTCAGCGTTTACTTACACTTTGGTGAATTCGAGCCCTGAGTTTGAACAATACACTTGTGTATTCAATGCAAATAGCTTGTCACCGGGTGTCTATGCTGTAGAAGTTACTGTCCAAGATTTTGGTATACCAGCAGCATCAAGCACAACCACACAATATTTCAGAGTGAATTATGACGCAGCTATGGGTGTAAATGAACAATCCATGAAAGCTCGTATCTATCCAAATCCCACACAAGATAAATTGCATATTGAGACCGAAGGTTTGGTTTCTTATGTCTTATATGATTTAAGTGGGAAAACCATCTTGAGTGGTGAAATATCTTCAGGCACACTTTCATTGGCTTCATGTGAAGCAGGAACGTATCTCATGCATCTTACAGATGAGACAGGAAATGTATTACAAATGAAAGTGGTAAAGAATTAATAAGAAAACAACGCTATTTTTAGAAAGGTGCGGCAACAAAATAGCTGCACCTTTTTTTTGTTGTTGGGTGGGTGAATTCAATTTCCTCTGCATGTAAGTACAAGCGGTCAGACTTTTGACCATACAGATCATCTCCTTTAATTGGGCAATTTAACCCGTCTTGATGGGCAGCATGCAAGCGCAATTGGTGCGTACGTCCTGTTTCCGGATAAAAATGGACTCGGGTTTGATTTTCTGATTCACTCACTTTTTTCCAGCGTGTACGTGCATGTTTGCCATGTTCAAAACAAACGACTTGCCTCGGACGATCATCCAGGTCCACTCGCATTGGTAATTCAATGATTCCTTCATCATGTTCGATCATCCCATTGAGCAGGGCTACATATCGCTTATTTACTGTGCGTTTGATAAATTGGTGTTGCAGGTGATGATACGCTTTCAGTGTTTTGGCAATGATCATCAATCCCGATGTGGACATGTCCAGACGATGCACAACCAGTGGACCGTCGGCCGAAGGATATTGCTGTTTGATCCGAGTGTAAACGGAATCTGAAATTCTTCTTCCCGGTACTGAAAGGAATTCAGCGGGTTTGTTAATGAGCAAAATAGTGTCGTCTTCGTAGATAATCGTCAGTTCTTTGTTCGCTGCGGGATTGTCGAGCATAGGATTGGGATCAACCTCCATTCCTTCCAGCATATGACCGAGAATAGGTTCGCATTTGCCGCGACAAGCAGGGTAGAATTGTCCATGAACACGTACCTCCGAAGGTGGAGGAGTTCCCCACCAGAATTCTCCAAGTGCGATAGGTTTGAGTCCATTTTGAAAAGCATATTGCAGAAGTTTTGGAGCAGCACATTCACCAGCGCCGGAAGGAATTTGACCGTCAGTGGTTTGAATAAAAATGTCCCGCAAATTTTTGGATTCTCCGAATGCATTTAAGAATGAATAACTTTCGAATAATTGACTCTGGAGTTTGGAGGACCGTTGTTTTCGTTCTTCTTTTAACATCTGGATCCCATTCTCCTTGTCTGCCAAAAGCTCACTGATCGTTTGGAATGCTGTTTTGTATTCAGCGTTCAGTTCCTTCAGGTAATACTGTTCTCTGATCGATTGTTTTCGTAGATTTTCAAGCTGGGCCTCAAGTTCAGATTCTTTGTATTCGCTGTAAATTTGCTCTCGTTCTGTTTTTCGCTCCGCTTTATTCTGTTTGATTTTGAATTTTGTATGCGCGATTTTGTCTTCAAACGTTTTTTTGACTTCGTTTAATTGCTTTTGGAGTTCAACGAGTTGCGGGTCTTGTTCCATCTGCTCGATGAGTTCATTCAATTGAGTCAGTTTTTTTTCTTCGGTCCGGAAGAATCCGTCTTCGGTCAACATGTCAAAAACAGGCGGAACGAATCCCTGGTGGTGGTTTTTCCCACCTAATTTACCTGAGAAAGCCTGAAGGTAGCCAATTTCGTTCTCTTCATTCATGACTACGAGTACTCCAAACATTTTACCGATAATCAGTCCTTGCTGGGTTTCATCGAGACCAAAATTATGTTCGAGTTCGGTCTGTTCAGTGAGGTAGCTTTTTAACTCGTTCGCTGCTAACTCTGCTAAAGGGTGAGGCTCATAATAGAATGGGAACGTGAACTTCTCCGGAAGCGGAATTTCCGAGATGGATGATTTGAACTTGTTTAAAAAGTGCTCCATAGTCTGTTGAATGCAAAAATAGAGAGTTTTCTTGGTCTTTCTTCAAGACGCTGCAGTCCAGGTAAGTTGAAAAGAATTTAATTCATTAATGCATAAAATGGTCTGATTTAAATTTCAAACCAGCGATCGTATATAGCGTAATGCAGGAAATTACAATGTCACCAGGGGAAAATGTAGATATAAAGAATACGTGACAATTTATAATTCTTTCGTCCACAAATCAGAATGACCAGCATTACCCATAATATGCTCCAGAAAACACTGATAGATGGATAAATAGCTACACATAAAAAATAGGTGATGATTCCTTGTAACACAGCGAATCCGTAGGAAAGATACATAGCGCCTAAAAAATATCCGGGCTCTCTGTCAAAATGGTAGTTGCACTTCTCGCATTGGTCGTTCATGACAGGTAATTGAAACAAACTAACATCCTGTTTAAAGACGAAACCTTCTCTGCATTTAGGACAACGCTCCTGAAACAGGTCTACAATAAATGTTCTTTTAGAGGCGGAAACGGACATCAGTGATGGCCTTGATAATAATCTACAGCTTTCCGTACTGAACCATAAACAGACAACAGCTCTTCTGCCTGTTCATAGGGAATGCCTGTTTCATCCATGATCATTTTTACACCACGGTCAACGAGTTTGTTATTACTCAATTGCATGTCTACCATTTTATTTCCTTTGACACGGCCCAATCGGATCATCAGTGAGGTCGAGATCATGTTGAGCACTAACTTTTGAGCAGTACCAGATTTCATACGCGTACTTCCTGTTACGAATTCAGGTCCGACTTCAGGTGTCATAGGGAATTCGGCTAATTCAGAAAGT
>CAIYQV010000006.1 GCA_903928365.1 uncultured Flavobacteriia bacterium | reverse complement strand
GTTGATTATTCACGTTCATTGTTCAAAACATCCTTAAACATCTCCGAACAGGCTCCGTTGTTTTACTTAAATTTGCGCTCAATTTGTAGAATAAGATTCAAAATTGAACCCTTAAAGCGCAGAAAATGCCGAAAGACAACTCCATCAAATCCATCTTAATTATTGGTAGCGGTCCCATTGTGATCGGACAAGCATGTGAATTCGATTATTCCGGTTCGCAAGCATCTCGTTCCCTTCGTCAGGAAGGAATTGAAGTTACCCTGATCAACTCCAATCCGGCGACGATCATGACAGATAAAGTGGTTGCAGACAATGTTTATTTGGAGCCTTTGGAACCTGAAAGTATTGTTAAGATCCTTCAGAACCACAAGATCGATGCGGTTTTACCGACGATGGGTGGACAAACTGCCTTAAATCTATGCATCAAATGCGATGAGATGGGGATTTGGGAAGAGTATGGCGTGAAGATCGTTGGTGTGGATATCAATGCCATCGAAATCACTGAGAACCGCGAGGCATTCCGTGATCTGATGATCGAGATCGGTGTGCCAATGGCTCCTCAAAAAACAGCCAAATCATTTCTGGAAGGGAAGGAGATTGCACAGGAATTTGGTTTTCCGTTGTGTATTCGTCCGTCTTATACACTTGGTGGTTCAGGTGCTTCCATCTTGTACGACCCGAAAGAATTTGACAATTTATTAGAACGTGGACTTCAATTGTCTCCGAACCACGAAGTCATGATCGATAAAGCGTTGATCGGTTGGAAGGAGTACGAATTGGAGTTATTGCGGGATGCAAATGACAATGTGGTGATCATTTGTTCTATTGAGAATTTTGACCCAATGGGAATCCATACAGGAGATTCTATTACCGTGGCACCTGCCATGACGCTTTCAGATACTACCTTCCAGAAAATGCGCGATATGGCAATTCACATGATGCGCTCGATTGGGAATTTTGCAGGAGGATGTAACGTACAGTTTGCGGTTTCACCAGACGAGAAAGAAGATATTATAGCGATCGAGATCAATCCGCGGGTTTCCCGTTCATCTGCTTTAGCTTCAAAAGCAACAGGATATCCGATTGCAAAAATCGCCTCAAAACTGGCTATTGGCTATCATCTGGATGAATTGAGCAATCAAATCACCGGCACAACATCCGCTTTGTTCGAACCAACACTGGATTATGTGATCGTAAAGATTCCTCGTTGGAATTTTAATAAATTCCCCGGAACCAATCGCCAGTTGGGATTGCAGATGAAATCCGTAGGTGAGGTAATGGGAATTGGACGTTCTTTTCAGGAGGCTCTTCAAAAAGCATGTCAATCGCTGGAGATCAACCGCAATGGACTCGGAGCGGATGGACGTGAATTGACGAACCAGAATGATATCCTATACAGTTTGGAACATCCAAGTTGGAATCGTTTATTCCATATTTACGATGCGATCAAGTTGGGAATTCCGTTTAAAACCATTGTTGAGAAAACAAAGATCGATATCTGGTTCCTGAAGCAGATCGAGGATTTGATCAAACTGGAGCGCAAGATCGAGAAATTCCATTTGGAGAATTTACCGAAAGAACTTCTTTTCGAAGCGAAACAGAAAGGATATGCCGATCGTCAGGTAGCTCATTTGTTGCGTTGTCTGGAATCAGAGGTGTATAAAAAACGTCAGGAATTCGGTATCGAACGAGTATACAAATTGGTAGATACATGTGCTGCTGAATTTGAAGCGCAGACCCCTTATTACTACTCTACATTCGAATACGAGAATGAAAGTAAGGTGAGTGATAAGAAAAAGATCGTGGTGCTGGGTTCAGGTCCAAACCGTATTGGTCAGGGGATAGAGTTTGACTATAGTTGTGTTCACGGAGTACTGGCAGCAAAGGAATGCGGATATGAAACGATTATGATCAACTGTAATCCTGAAACCGTTTCGACGGATTTTGACACGGCGGACAAACTTTATTTCGAACCGGTTTTCTGGGAACATATTTTCGATATCATTCAACATGAGAAACCGGAAGGTGTGATCGTTCAGTTGGGTGGACAAACAGCATTGAAACTGGCAGAGAAACTGGAACGTTACGGTATCAAGATCCTGGGAACGAGTTTCGAAGCACTTGATTTAGCAGAGGATAGGGGTCGCTTCTCAAAAGTATTGGAGCAGAACAACATTCCGTTCCCTAAATACGGGGTTGTTCAAAGCGCTGAACAGGCTCTGGAACTTTCAGACGAACTTGGTTTCCCATTGTTGGTGAGACCTTCCTATGTTCTTGGTGGACAGAAAATGAAGATCGTCATAAACAAAGAAGAACTGGAGCACCATGTGGTAGACATCATCAACGAGATGGGAAGTAACCAGATTCTGTTGGATCATTTCCTTGGTGGTGCGATCGAAGCCGAAGCAGATGCCATTTGTGATGGAGAACAGGTGTATATCATCGGTATTATGCAACACATTGAACCTGCCGGAATTCATTCAGGTGATTCGTACGCAGTGCTTCCTCCATACAATTTGGGAGATTTCGTGATGCAGCAGATTGAGGATATCACTAAAAAGATCGCCGTTGAATTGAAAACTGTCGGTTTGATCAATATTCAGTTCGCAATCAAAGATGACAAAGTATATGTGATCGAAGCCAATCCAAGAGCATCACGAACTGTTCCGTTCATCGCAAAAGCGTATGATGAACCTTATGTGAATTATGCCACGAAGGTCATGCTTGGTGAGAAAAAAGTCAAAGATTTCAATTTTACTCCTCGCAAAGAAGGGTACGCCATTAAAATTCCGGTATTCTCCTATGAGAAATTCCCGGATGTGAAAAAGGAATTAGGTCCTGAAATGAAATCTACTGGTGAAGCGATCCGTTTCATAAAGAACTTGAAAGATCCGTTCTTTACGAAGATCTATTCTGAACGTAACATGCATCTTTCCAAATAATGGTAGTTACGGCGAGCATAACAGGTCTGTTCAAGACCCTTCTTATTATCCTGGGAGCCTTTGTGCTCCTTCGGTTTTTAGGGCAAGTTATGATGGCCAAGCGAAACATGGAAGAGGAGAGACGGCTCAATCGAAATAAACGAAATTTTGAAGAAGAACGTGCTCAGAAATTGAAGAATTTCGGAAAGATATCGATCTTGTCAGGAAATGGTCGAAAGTCCAGAAGAACAACAGACGCAGAAGATGCGGACTACGAAGAAGTTAATTAACCCACTATTTATATTTTCTATGAAACAATTTTTTGAAAAGAACTGGCCACATTTTGCAGTTGTTGGGGTGTTTCTAATCATCATGTTTGTGTATTTCTCGCCTGAATATGATGGATATCATCTGAAGCAGCACGATATCGAGCAGTACATCGGAATGTCGCAAGAAATAAAGACTTTCAGGGATCAAACAGGTCAGGAACCATTGTGGACTAACTCTATGTTTGGAGGGATGCCTGCCATTCAGATTTCTACGCTCTATACCATGAATATCTTTCAAACAGGGATGATCTGGTTTTTGAAAACGGTGGGTGTTCCATCAGGTATTCTGTTATTGCATCTACTTGGTTTTTATATTCTTGCATTTTGTTTGCGCATTCGTCCGCTGATCGGTTTTATTGGTGCCATTGCTTTTGCTTTTGCCACTTATGAGATCGTTATTCTTCAGGCAGGACACAACTCCAAAGCGATCACTGTTGCCTTTATGGCTCCTGTTTTGGGGGCATTTATCATGGCTTATCGTTCGAATTGGAAATGGGGGGCGATTTTGTCTGCTCTTTTCATGAGTTTTGAGATTGCGAGTAACCACTTACAAGTAACCTATTACTTCGCTTTCATTTTAGGAGGGTTAGGGGTTTACGAATTGTTCAGAGCGCTTCGCACTAAAAGTATCAAACAGTTTGCCATCACTTCAGGTGCTGTTTTAGGAGCCTATATTCTAGCGGTATTTATTAATTACGGAAATATCACGTTAACGAACGATTACTCTAAATATACCATTCGAGGTGGAAATGATGTAACCATTCAACCTGACGGACAGGCAGCGACCAAAAACACCGAAGGACTCGATAAAGATTATATCACGAATTGGAGCTACGGAGTAGATGAGTCATTCACATTGATTTCTCCTTATGTCAAGGGTTCTGCCTCAGTTGGGATAAATGATACTCCATTCAAGGAGTTGATTGAGAATTCAGATCGTTCTTCTAAAGATATCAATGCCATTTTAAATGCGCCGTATCCGGTCTACTGGGGTGAACAGCCTATTACATCCGGTCCGGTGTATGTGGGTGTGGTAATGTTATTCCTAGTCGCGCTGGGAATGATCTTTATAAAAGATGGCTCAAAATGGGTTTACCTTGGTGTTTCTATTTTGGCGCTGATGCTTTCATGGGGGAAGAACATGATGGGATTGACTGATTTCTTCATAGAAAATGTGCCCGGATATAACAAGTTCCGAACAGTAACGATTATTCTCGTTTTAATTGAATTGTGTGTACCATTGATTGGTATGCTTTTACTGCAACGGCTCTATGATGAGCGAGATCAGATCAAGGAAAGTAAAAAGCAATTCCTGATCGTTTCAGGTATATTTTTCATTTTCCTGTTCGGAGTGAAAGTCGCTGGATTAGGGGATAATTATACCTCACGTTCTGAGCTCGATAGGGTAGAGCAGATGCCTCAGCAGGTCATGGATCAAATCAGTCAAGTGGATCCACAGGTGCTGGCAACGAATTACGGTGTAAATGTAAATGACCCTCAGCAATTGAAACAGTTTGTCGATGCGCAAGTGGAACAGTCCACGGAGCAGTACGAGCTAATGAAAGGAGCACGTGCAGATATCTTTAATTCTTCCATGAATCGCTCTCTGGTTTTTGCTTTTCTGGCAATCGTATTGGTTGGACTGGCATTCTACACGACTGTTCCAACACCACTTATATTGGGTGGGCTAGGATTGTTGGTTATGATCGATCTGATCCCTGTAGATCAGAATTACTTGAGTTCGGCAGAAGATGACAGAGGCAATTTAAAGTACTGGGTGGCATCATCCATGACGGAATATCCTTTAGCTCCGGTTAAAGCGGACGTGCAGATCATGGAAATGGAAACCATGGATCCACAAGTCAAAAAAGCGGTGGACAAAGGTGAAAAGGAAGGGGCGAAAATAGCTGATGAATTGGAGTATACGGGTGGTGATAAACGTCGAGTGATCGATGCATCCCGCTTTGCGTCACTGAATCTTGCCACCAATTACCGGGTCTTCGATTTGAATGGGGCTTGGAACAGTACGCGTGCATCTTATTTCCATAAATCATTAGGTGGTTACCATGGTGCTAAACTTCGCAATATTCAGAATCTATTTGATTTTCAGATCGCCCGAATGAATAACAAGGTGATGGATATGTTGAATGTGAAATACTTCATTCAAGAGGAATCACTTCGTCCAAATCCAACAGCAATGGGGAATGCTTGGTTTGTTCGAACTGTGAAAGTGAAAAATACGCCGAATGATGAGATTCGAGCATTGGGCAGTACGTTTGATATGAACAATACTGGAGAAGGCATTTTCCTTGTGAATCGTAAAGCAACGAAACAAGTGGTTGCGTATGGTTCTGAAAAACTTCAATACCTTCTTTCAGGAAAGGATACGATGGATGTGCCGCTATCTAACGGAATGACTAAGGGAACCGTGGCTTTGTGGGTGATGGATGCCAATGGTAAAACAAATCTGATTCCTGCGAATACGATGGCGATAGATTCGCTGAACTCGTTTAAAAAATTGGTAGAGATCAAGGTTGCTGAAGAATTTAGTCCCGCGAACGAGGCTGTTATGTTGTCCTCTGAAGCAGCCAAACTTAAGAAACGTTCTTTCTCTGGGGTTGGTTCCATTAAGATGACATCTTATGCACCGAATAAGATTACGTATCAAGCTGACTGCAGAGGAGATCAGTTGGCCGTGTTCTCTGAAATTTACTATCCGGACGGTTGGACGGCAAAGATGGATGGTAAGGAAGTTCCAATTCTAAAAGTCAATTACCTTCTTCGTGGTCTTGAAATGAAAGAGGGGAAACACAAAGTAGAATTTTCTTTCGATCTGCCGAGATTCCGTAAATCCAATAATTATGCTTTAATAGGCACCGTTTTGATCCTTTTGTTTGTGGCATTTGGATTCTGGAAGTTTCCGCCTTTTAAATCTGTCGATTCTACGTTGGAAAAAGGAGAATGAAGGTTCTTTTTGTAGGGAATGCACAAGGTTTTTTAACGATTCAGCTCGCCAAAAAGCTGCAATTGACCTACCCTGAATTGACCATTGATATTTT
>CAIYQV010000005.1 GCA_903928365.1 uncultured Flavobacteriia bacterium | reverse complement strand
ATCTCGGTCACGACAACCTGTGCCGTAGCATCTGTCGCACATGGTGCTGTCGCTGTCACGGTGTACGTATACGTCCCTGCTCCTGCCAAGGCCGGTGACCATGTCCCGCCTGCGTCAGGTGTGCCTGAAAGTGCGTTGAAAAGATCTGCTGCCGTAACCGTATTTCCCTGACATATTGTAAGCGTTCCATCCGCTCCTGCATCTGCATTTGCAACGATCGTTGGTGTAAATGTTTGCGTACACGTTAAACCCAAATAGGTCACGGATGCATTAACTGTAAAGATCTGATTCGCACCGGTCGTATTCTGAGGAATAAATGAAAAAGTTTGACCTGAACCCGTTGTTGGTGAAGCAGTTGTACCCGACGGAGGAATTACATCCCAGGAATATACTGCTCCTGCTGGACAAGCATCAAAATTCAAGGATGTACCACTGCATTGCGGACCAGTTGGTGCTTGTCTGGTAGCTTTTATCACCGACACAAATGCAGAAGGAGTAATAACCTGACAAGCAGAAGAACCCACGATCACTCTGTATTCATTATCTCCACAAAGCGCAGAAGAACCTGTTACATCAAGGGTTGCTGAAGTTCCTCCAGTATAACTAAAACCTGCAGGTGTACCGTCAGCCACATTGTTCCAAGTTGTCCCATCAAAATATTGCCATTGATACGGCCCGGAAGAAGCCACAACGGAAAGACTACCTGAACCATTTGAACAAATTGCTATATCCTGAGGTTCAGCAGAAATAATCGGAGACGCGTTTACGGCTATTGTCATACTCGCCGTAGTGGCACATTCAGAAGGATCTGGAGTAAAGGTGTAAGTCGTCGTTGAGGTGTTATCTACAGCAGGAGACCATGTTCCACTAATTCCATTCAGAGAGGTTGCAGGTAAGGGGCCTAAAGGATCTCCTGAGCAAATATCAGAAACCTGATCAAATGTTGGCGTGACAGAAGGTGCAGTATAGATAATACGAACTTCACCTCTTTCACCAGCACCTCCCGCCTGATATCTATGAGCACATTGTGTTGAACTGTTTCCACTATTCTGAATACGGTTATGGACCAATCCACCGCCGCCACCGCCGCCGATGACGAATCCCGTAAGACCGGGTTTGAACTGATATCCGAAATAGGTATTTATGGTTTGACCATTCGCTCCGTTTCCGCCACCGGTAGCACCTCCTGTCCCTCCAGTAGTTACTCCAGTTGCATTTCCACCTGCATTTGCAGTACCTGCACCACCCCCACCGGCACCACTTCGGTCTGGATTACTGCCAGAGTGTGATCCTGTCGCACCATTTCCACCAGTAAAAGTGGTTGTACCACCTGAACCACTGCCTCCAGAACCACCCGTACCATTGGCACCTTCATGGATATTCATACTATTGATCGCATCCGTATTAAGCCGATTAGCTGCTCCCCCACCGTTGCCTCCAAAAGCAGTCAAGGCACCCGGACCCGCTGTCGCCGGCCCTGAAAAGATACTATTCCCACCTGCTGATCCCGGACTTGCGCCATTATTTGCTGCGACAGCCAATCCGCCTGCACCTCCTGATCCTACGGTAATGTTATATACCTGACCTGGAACAACAGTATAAGTTCTGGTTACAAAACCACCGCCGCCGCCGCCGCCACCGGCTACGCACAGTTCAGCACCTTGACATCCAGGCTGACTGCATGTATTGTTAAATCTGGACCAACAAGCTCCACCGCCACCTCCACCGGCCCATACCTGAACAGTTATGGACGTAACACAAGGCGGTACTGTCCAGGTGTAAGTACCTGGTACAGTGTAAGTATCAGTTGTTTGTGCATGTATATTTAGCATAAACAATTGGGCAAACATCAAAACGCAAAAGTTCAATCTAGCATTCATCGTACTCATATTTTTTCGATTATTAATGTTTAATTACAATTTTTTCCTGTTGGACATCGCCGTCTTTATTTATTATGGACATTAGATAGACACCCTCTGCCAGGTCAATCGTATTTAAAGACACAATCTTATTTTCGTTGTTAATTTCTGCTTCAACTTGAATGTTATTTCCCATGGCATCAAAAATTTGCACCTGTGAGACATCCGTTTTTAGGTTGCCGAAATACAGATTTATAGTGGTATTTGCAGGATTTGGAAAAACCGAATAGTGCGGATCAGTATTTTGACTTGTCGTTGTAGGAGTGAGTGTTCCTTGATTATTAACACTAGCATTCATTGGGCATCAATGTTATCAAATATAAAACATAGAAAAACGCAAAATAGTAGTCTCATCATGGTTTGAAATTGAGTGCTGAGAACAAAATTACCCTCAACTTATAGCTAAACCACCACTTAGGACATAGACAACATATAGACATGCTTCAATTCTTGTATCAACTATGTATATTTCAAACTTTTTACTTGTTACCTTTTCACTGTAATTATAATTTATATTTAAAGATGATTGCGCTCACAGGGTTAGCAATTGATTTACTCAAAAAAATGAACTCTTGTATTTGATACCTGAATAATGAAATACGCTCTTTTCTTCATTACCTTATTTACGCACTCCTTATCATCTTATTGCTCTCAATTATCGTCTACAGACAAACTCATAAGCTGGGCGGAGAAGAATATTGATCAGTCTCCCGAGGCTGTCATACGAACACTCGAATACAAGATTCGAAAGTTGGATGAACGCAACACATTTGAAAAAGCACTCATTCTGGATAAACTATCCTTTTTTTACTTTTTCGATCTATCGAGTTATAACCTGGCATTAAAAACCGCTCAGCGTATAAATTTAGAATCAAGAAAAACTAAGGATAAACGCATCAAGATTCTCTATTTTGAAAATATGGGAATGTTGTATTATGAGTCAAAAACAAGTATTTCAAAAAGTTTTTATTATTTCAGAGAGGCGTACAAACTTTCACAAAATGAAAAAACGAACTTTCATGCGGGCTACATTTTAAATAATTATGCCGTAAGCCTTATGAATGAGGGAAACTTGGGTGCTTCTTTGAAAAACTTAAAATTAGCCTCTTCATATTGTATTAAAAACAATGACTTTAGGCAGCACTCAATCATCTTAAGCAATCTCGGTATTTGTCATTTAATTCAGGGTAATGCGAAGGAGACCGAAGCCAGTTTGAAAAATTCGCTCTATTATGCTTACTTATCGAATGGAAAGGATGATGAAGCAGAACGATCCTCATTTTTAGCGAGATTTTATTCAGATCATGGCAACATGAATGAGGCGATGAACAATATTCTGGTCTCATTAAAAAATATTCATTCTATAAAGAGGGCCAATTCAAAACTGTTTGTATACAAAACATACGCTGATATCCTCGAGAAAATGGGACAAAAGGAGCCTACTTTAGATGCTCTAAAAAACTACATAAATTACCGTGACAGTATCGATTTTTCAAAAATATCAAAGCAATTACTTGCCATTGAAAGTTCGTTAAAAATCCAGGAACTCAAATTTAAAAACAAGCTGGAGCGAACACAATCTATTAATGAAAGAAGAACTGATAATCTCCGGTATACTGTAATAATCCTTCTGCTTATACTCCTACTCTCTATTGCCTTCGTGATACTTTTAAGAATTAGAAACAGAGCAAGAATTTCAAATTTAGAAAATCAGAGGATGACACTGGAAAAAGAAAAGCTATCTCTTGAACTAATGAGTAATGAAAGAGAAGTCACCTTAAAATCACTGCATATTTTCGAAAAAGACAATCTCATTTCAAATATTCAACAAAAGTTACAGCACTTAAGAAATCATACGGACGGTGATATAAAAAATGAAATTCAATCTACCATTAACGAACTTACGTACTCCATAAATAATAAAAGCTGGGATGAATTTGAATTGCGATTCAAGAAAATCCATCCCGATTTCTATAAAAATCTGGAACGGGACTTTCAAAGACTTTCCCTCAATGAAAAACGTTTATGTGCTTTTTTAGTTATGGACATGAGTACGAAAGACATCTCCGACATTACGGGACAATCCGCTCACAGTATTAATGTTGCCCGAACGAGGCTGAGAAAAAAATTACAGATTGTTAACAGCGATATACAGCTGGGCAATTTCCTGTCAAAATACAAGTAGGATTTTTTATAATGTCATGATATATTCCTCCAATCCTGTATTTTTTGTGAGGGACATTTTTTTACGCATTCTGTAGCGTTTGGTCATTAATGAACTCATTGAGATATTAAATACCTGTAACAATTCTTCAGACCCCAAATTCAATCGGATAAGAGTCGCCAGCCTCAATTCATCTTCAGAGAGATTCGGATGCTTCGTTCGTAATTTTGAATAAAATGTACTATTCGAATAATTCAACACATGATCCAAGTATTTCAACTGTTCGGCACGTTTCTCCGACTGTTGAGCCTGTTTCAAAAAAGTTTTCAAGTCATCAAATTCAGGATCATGGCTTTTATCTAAATGTGATTGTAATCTTCCTTTTAATTCAGTAAGTTCATTTTTACGAACGTTTAATTCCACATTCGCTGAGATCAACTCCTCCTCTTTCCTTAAAATAGCAATTTCTGATTGTTGTCGAATACGTTCTTTTTCAAGGGACTCGTTCTCTGCTTTAATCCGGTTTAGTTCTTTCATTTTATTTAATCTGTAAATAATAAAGAACCCCATTAGCAAGACAAAAAGTAGCGTTGTGATCAATAAAGTGATCCTCCATTTGAAATTTTGCCTTTCCGATGTATTTTTTAGATTTGAAATAATCTTTTCATCCTTTAATTTCTGAGCTTCGAATTTATAATCCAACGCAAAAGCCTGCTCTGACAATTTTACTTCTCTCAAGGAATCAAGAAACAATGATTTCCTTTTTGCACACTCATATGCAAGGTCCGTCATTCCTTTTTTACTGTAGATTAATTCCAGGGACTCGCTTAACAAAGACTTGGTTTGGAAGGAAGAGGAATAAATCAGCAATTTTTCAGCTTGCTTGAGAGAATAGAGCGCTTCCTCTGTCATACCCTGCTCCTCCTGAAATACTCCTAAATATACTAAAGCTTCAAAGTCATCATTCAAACCAAGTGTACTCTTTGCAATCTCGACAACCTTACGAAACTGATTTTCAGCCCTCTCTATATCATTCAAATAAATATAACAAACTCCTATATTGAGTGTGTTCGATATAACAAATCTGGGGCTGATTGCTTCTTTATTTTTTTTTGCAATAGTTGCTGCTTCTCTAAATAACTGTAATGCTTTGCCTGCTTGATCGGATGATAAAAATACAAGCCCATAATTATTCAATAGCATAGGATCTTTTGGAAGCGAGAATCTTTGACATAGATACTGTGCTTTTCGAAATTCCTGTAGTGCCTTTGTACGATCAGATTGCTCATAAAAAAACATGACACCTCTTCCATTATGGTACTGTGACAATGTCCAGGGGTCATTCTGTCTTGATTGAGCCATTTTTCTCACCTCCTCAAGATAAAGATGACATCGCTCCAGGTTATTTAAACGCACGAGAGTGAAGCGACTTAAGCTCAGTAGCACTTTTACCCTTGACTTAAAACTTTCCACTCGATGTGATAAACGTTCGGCTTTTAAAAGTGAATCCAAACATTCTGACACATGATCCTCTGAATGATCTTCTACCCAATGCAGTATCCTATCGATTTCTTGACCATCTCCTCTTTTGATTGCATAAGCATGTGAAAGAGTGGAACAAAGAAGAGTGATTACAATGATATTTCTCATTCGGGCAATTAGATAATTACCCGTTAAAATAATGAATAATTTAGATCAACATAAAGAAAGGGTAATCAACACGCACAACTTTCCAATAAGAACTGCAAATACGCACTTGTAAATTCATTTGT
>CAIYQV010000004.1 GCA_903928365.1 uncultured Flavobacteriia bacterium | reverse complement strand
CCCACAGGATCTCTTCTATGGACCTATAGTACACCTTATGATACAGCCAATGTGTGGTTAGGCACATTTGCAGTTGACAATGCCGGCAACTCCTACGTAACTGCTGGTTCAAGTGCACAAATCCAAAAAGTGAGTTCTGCAGGTGCAATGGTATGGAACAATGCAACTCCCGGAGGTATTTTCACCCTAACCGAATTCTGGACCATTGCTTTCAACTGCGATCAAACCAGACTTGTAATCGGTGGTACTTCAGGAAGTTTTACCCCTGTACCATGTGTTTATGATGTAAACATGAGTAACGGAAATATTATTTCAAGTCAAGACGTAACGGGAGGAGGAAATTTAGGCGGATTCCCTCCGAACACCCCAGAGGTGAGAGCTATCAACTCAACGGTTAATGGTAAATATTACTTTATGACACATGATTCGATCGGATATATTTCAGATAACCTATCTCTTTGTCCAGGAGAAACCGGACCGTTCAGAGTAGCAAATGGGTACAACATGTCCTACAAATGTGAGAATTTCCGTTACGATAATTCCGGAATCGAAGCCATCGCTTATTACAATGGATTCATTTTCGTGAACAGAGGTGACCGCTTGGATAAACGTGATTTCAACACCGGAGCCATACTCCAATCCGTAACCATTCCGAATGGCGGATGGTCTGCCAGTCTTGGACAATACCAAACTCAGAACAGCGGAATTTCTATAGACAACTGCGGAAATATCTATGTTGGATCTAAAACAGGCGTTTATGCATTTAACCAATCGCTTACTCAAATAGGTTCCTATTCAACTTCATTCAGTGTATATGATGTGGAAGTGAATACCAACGGAGAGATCATTGCCTGTGGAGGCAGCGGCAACAGCTCTTCTTCTTCCAGAAGTGGTGGTGTACAGACCTTTGCAGCTTCCGCTTGCTCCCCAATAGCTTTCACTTGTTGCAACGCTAGCATTTGTTCACCGGGCGACCTTTGTGTGACTGATTCTCCAGTAACGCTTTCGCCAGGAACAACCGGTGGCACCTGGAGTATTTTTCCAGCAACTGCAGGATTTAATAACAGTACAGGGGTATTCACGCCATCCACAGCTGGTGCCGGAACATTTACTGTAACATACACGCTTGCCTGTGGAACAGGGACGGCAACATTAACTGTGAACCCTTGTACTTCGCTTCAGGTTTGTGAGGAAACCAACGGAGACTTGACTGTTTCCAACGGAACAGCTCCGTATACATGGCAAGAATATCAGTCAGCTCAAACTATCACAATTACCAACCAGACAGAATGTGAAACGTGTGGGTATACTTGGAACGCATTCCTGGGTCAATGTCTCAACGGTATTTTCCCTGCAACATCATGTTCTGCGCCAGCAGGATGGAGCACTTTTGCTACAGGAACAACGGTAACTCCTCCTTCCGGTGCAACTCAGATACAAGTATTGGACAACGCTGGTGGTACAATCGTGATCAATGATGTGTCCACTATCCTTCCTTGCGGATCAGATCCTTGTTCTGGAGTGACTATCACAGTAAACACTGCTCCAACGAACGTTTCTTGTTTCGGCGGATCTAATGGTGCCATTACCGCTTCTGCGAGTGGAACAACAGGCTCATACACTTACTCTTGGTCTCCTTCGGGTTCAGGAGCAACACTCAGCAACTTAACAGCAGGAACATATACCGTCACCGCGACAAGTCAGAATGGCTGCACAGGGACCTCATCGGCAACAATCACTCAACCAGCTTCAGCAGTAAGTGTTAGTACCTCCTCGACTGCGACAAACTGCGGTTCGAGTACAGGAACGGCAGCAGCAAATGCCACAGGTGGAACTGGATCTTACACGTATTCATGGTCACCTTCCGGTGGATCAGCAGCAACTGCAAACAATTTGGCAGCTGGCACATACACGGTAACCGTGAGTGATGCCAACAGCTGTACAGCCACATCAACTGTTTCGGTAAGTGCAAATGGTGCTCCAACACTTACGTTGACATCCTCCACTGATGTGACATGTAATGGTGGTACAAACGGAGCTGCAACGGTATCAGGTTCAGGAGGTTCGGGAGCACTTTCCTATAGCTGGTCACCCGGTGGATTAAGTGGCGCAACCCAAAGTTCTTTAGCAGCAGGTACTTACACTGCAACAGTCACGGATGCAGGAGGTTGTTCCAGTAGCATTTCTGTTACTATAGCTCAACCCAATGCAATTTCTATTACTCAGGGAACAATCACCCCGGCGAACTGCGGAGTAAGTGATGGTGCCGCATCCGTTACTGCATCAGGAGGAACGGGAACCTTAAGTTATGCCTGGTCTCCGATTGGAGGAACAAGTTCAACGGCTTCAACCATTCCGGGAGGAACGTATACCGTAACTGTAACTGATCAAAATGGATGTACTTCGACACTTGGAGTAGTTGTGAACACGATTGGAGGTCCGACTGTAAACGTTTCATCTCAGACGAATGTCACGTGTAATGGAGGATCCGATGGTTCGGCTACTGTTACTGCAACTGGGGGAACCAGTCCATATACTTATGCATGGACGCCATCTGGAGGTACAGCATCTACAGCGACGGGATTGTCCGCAGGAACCTATACGGTTGCTGTAAGTGATGCATCGAGTTGCATTGGTTCAGCTTCAGTTACCATCACAGAACCAACAGCTATAAGTGTATCGAATACCATCACACCAGCAGATTGTGGCAGTACAAATGGATCTATAGCCCTTTCAGCATCGGGAGGAACTGCGCCATACACATACAGTTGGTCACCTTCTGGAGGATCTGCTTCAACAGCATCCAATCTTGCTCCTGGCATCTATACAGCAACCATTACGGACGCTTCCGGATGTACCACTTCGAGCACGGGCACGGTACTCACAACAGGTTCCTTGGTGATAACAGCTACTCC
Organism: uncultured Flavobacteriia bacterium; assembly: GCA_903928365.1. Lineage (GTDB taxonomy): Bacteria > Bacteroidota > Bacteroidia > Flavobacteriales_D > Crocinitomicaceae > M0103. Next base: position 13,551 of record CAIYQV010000004.1, on the reverse strand, counting down.
GGATCTTATAACGATCAATCAGGGAGATACGGTTGCCCTTTCAACTTCAGGAGCGAACAGTTATAACTGGACTCCAGCAACAGGATTAAGTTGTACAGACTGTCCGAATCCTGAGGCATCTCCTTCTCAATCCACGAACTACATTGTAACTGGAACAGATGCTACAGGCTGTACAGGAACGGCAACAGTTACCATCATTGTGATCGAAGATTGTGGTGAATTGTATGTACCGACTGTTTTTGCACCAAGTGGTTCGAGTAGCAACCCTGAAAACCAGCATTTATGTGTCTACGGAAATTGTATCACTTCTTTAAGCTATACAGTTTACGACAGATGGGGGAATAAAGTATTCGAAACGACTACGACAAATCTCTGCTGGGACGGCACCTTTAAAGGGAAAGAACTGAATGCAGGAGTGTTCGCATACAAACTCATTGTCACATTACACAATGGAGAATACGTAGAAGAATCAGGTAATGTAACGTTGATACGATAAAACTAAATATATTTAGACCTATGAAAAAGAATTGGATCCTTCTTATTTGCGCCATCCTTACCTCGATGCATAGTGAGTTAAAGGCACAGGATGTCCATTTTTCTCATACCGAGTTTTCTCCTTTAACACTGAATCCTGCATTAGCGGGAGCACTGTCCCCTATGCAGGGGGTAGCTAATTACAGAAGTCAATGGAGAAGTGTTGCCACACCCTACAAAACCATCGCAGCTTCTTTTGATGCTCGATTCAATGAGAAAAAAAGGGATAGAAAAGGAATTATTGCCGGAGGATTAAACTTTTTTAATGACCAGTCCGGTGACCTTAAGATCGTTACGAATAATGTAAATGTTAACCTGGCGTACCATCTCATTATTGACCGCAACAGTACCATAGGATTAGGGCTTTATACGGGTTTTGGTCAACGGTCCATTAATCCAAATGCAGGAAGATGGGGTTCACAATATGTGAACGGTGCTTATGATGCCACTGCTGCACCAGGGGAAGTGTTCAATAATGCAAGTTTCACCTACCTTGACGCAGGAACAGGTCTCGTTTATACTTACAAGAAAAATGCGGGTTACATGACCCAAAACAATCAATTTGCATTAAATGCGGGAGTTGCAGCATACCATGTAAACAGACCAAAATATTCGTTCCTCGGTCAGGGCGACGAGAAATTGTATATGCGCTATTCCGCGTTCGTAAATGCCGTTATCGGTATACAAAATACGCGTGGCTCCTTCTTGCCAGGTGTATACTTCCAGCGTCAGGCAACAGAAAATGAGGTCTATCTCGGAACCTATTACAAGTATTTGTTAAGCGAAGGTTCTATGGTAACAGGATTCACCAGACCGATGTCCTTTTATTTGGGTGTCTTCCATCGCTTTAAAGATGCATTCGTTGGAAAGGTCATGTTTGAATACGATTGTTATTCTGTCGGTTTCGCTTATGACATCAATGTTTCTGCGCTACGCACGGTATCGAATGCCAAAGGAGGATTTGAATTGTTCTTGCGATACAACCTTGGAGATGGCGGTGGATTCCGCTCAAGGATTTAATAACGTTGAATACTACTTGCTTAGATAACAAGGGCTGCTTAGGTAGCCCTTATTTTTTTATCTTGTTCAGGATTGCCGTAGTAGAGAATCCCTGAACCAGCGGAATTGCTTTAACAGTACCTCCGTTCGCTTTTATTTCTTTTGATCCTACAATATACTTTCTGGAAGTTTCATCGGTTTCATTGGGGTCGTAATCTGCTCCTTTCACCAATATATCCGGTTTAAGTGCTTTTATCAACTCCAAAGGAGTATCATCATCAAATAGAACGATAAGATCCACAAATCCCAAAGCCGCAAGGATCAATGCCCTCGATAATTCAGCATTCACAGGCCTGTCATCTCCTTTCCCCTGACGTTTCACTGATGCATCCGTATTCAAACCGATGATCAATTTATCACCTTCATCAGCCGATTGAGCAAGATACGTAACATGTCCTTCATGAAGGATATCAAAACATCCATTAGTAAACACCACTTTCTGACTATTCCTCTGCCATTCATGAATGACAACAACAGCTTCTTCAACGGATACCAGTTTCTGTCGGATGTTAGTGAGCGTCTTCATTTTCTTTTGAATAATTCTTTGGCAACAACCAGAGAGAAATTAAACCCAACAGGATCATGAGGATGGTTTGTGTAGCCCAGATGAGCACACCAAGTGCATTCCCCACCGCTTTTGCATCTTCCGGATAATCCTTCTGTAAATAAAAGGTAACCACCAATCCAACTAACAAAGGATAGGTGCCAATTCCTCCATTGGTGAACATAATTCCCAGAGAACCGGCAATAAAACCGAGTAGGATCCCTGCAATTGGGACTGAGGAGGTTTGTTCCAACGAATAAAAAGGCAAGGCGAACATCAGTATGTAAGAAGTCCAAATCAGAAGGGTATGAAAGCTATAGGAAAAAGGCTTCCCACAGGTAAAAATGGAGAACACCCCCTGAAGTACTCCTTTTGCAAAGTTTTGAAACTTGGAACGAAAGGTTTCTTTGAAAATAAAAAGGTAAGCAAATCCCACTCCTGCCAAAATGATCAAGCCATAGATGACATATTTCCAGGGAAAACCTCCTTGTTTGTTTAACACTGCATCGCCAAACTGATCCTGAATCTGTTGCTTGATTGTCATAAAATCTCCCCAGCCCATTAAAGCCGTCATCAAAGCTACCAGTCCCAGCATCACAAGATCTACAGCACGCTCCGCAATAATGGTTCCGAAGGAACTGGAGAAAGGAACACCATCTGAACGATACAACATGGCGGACCTAGACGCTTCCCCCGCTCTTGGGATCGTAAGATTTACAATATAACCGATCAGAATAGCGTGGTACCTGTGCCAGAAAGGGGTTTTATAGCCAAGTGGTTCCAGAACGAAACCCCAACGCCAAGCGCGCGACAAGTACGCAATGAATCCCAACAGCAACGACAAAAAAATCCAGAAATAGTTAGCTTCAGCCAGTGCCTTGTAAAAAAGCTCTTTCGCTCTTGGATCCATTCCAGAAAAGAAGACCCAAATCAAATAGATCCCCAAAAGCAAGGGAAGTACCGTTTTAACCAGTGTCAGAACGGTTTTCTTGATCATCAGTTGATCAGATTCGTTTCCTCATTCGGGAACACAAGTGAAGGCTTGAAACTCTTGGCCTCTTCAAACTCCATATACCCGTAGCCGATAATGATGATCACATCTCCGACCGCGACGCGACGGGCCGCAGGACCATTCAGACAAATGGTACCCGTACGACGTTCTCCTTTGATAACGTACGTTTCAAATCGCTCTCCGTTATTGATATTAACGATCTGAACTCGTTCGCCTTCGATTAAATTCGAAGCTTCCATCAATTCCTCGTCGATCGTTATACTTCCGATGTAATTGAGATCCGCCTGAGTTACTTTCACTCTGTGGATCTTAGATTTAACTACCTGTATCAACATTTGCTGGTCAATTCGGGGACAAAAGTAAGTGAATTTTCTTTCCTATGCACAGCCTTAGCCTACTGCTCCGTTTTACATGGCATATTATCGATCAAACGAACTTCACCGCAATAGGCAGCAATGCAGCATGAACTCTTTTCACTCCACTGTTTATCAAGTGTTTTAAAGGTCAGATCGTCGACTATCTCGACATATTCAAGGCGTAAATTACCGGATGTAAAACAGGACACGGCCTTTTCTTTTACCTCCTCAGGGGTAAATGTCTTACTCCATTCATTGACCTTTCGCAACGTTTGAATTATGATCAATGCTTCCTCTCTTTCTTTCTCTGATAATCTCAGGTTTCTGCTACTCATTGCCAACCCGGTAGATTCACGCAAGGTGTCGCAAGGAACTATGTCAATGTCGAACCCAAAATATTTGGTCATGAAACGAATTACTGCAAGTTGCTGCAGATCCTTGCGGCCAAAATAAGCTTTGTGCGGAAGAACAATTCGAAAAAGATTGCGAACCACATGCACCACCCCCTGAAAATGACCAGGGCGAAAAGTACCTTCCAATACATCTTCTAATCCCCTGAGATCAACTGATTCAAACACATCCTGCTCGGGATAGACTTCCTTAGTGGAAGGAGCGAACAACAGAATATCAAAACCAAGTGATGACAATACTTTTTGGTCCTGATCCAGCATTCTCGGATACAACTCCAGATCCATTGGGTTATTGAATTGGGTTGGATTCACAAAAATACTGACAACTACCAAGTCATTTTCTGAATATGCTCTTTTGACTAGATTCAAATGGCCTTCGTGCAAGGCTCCCATTGTCGGTACAAAACCAATTTTCTTGCCTTCTGCTTTCGACCGTTCGATCACGCTTTGTAAAGTCGCCGACTGTGTATGTAATTCTACTGTATTCATCCAGCTGTTGATCAGGATGGACAAAACTATTCCTTTTTGTTCACGTTGCGCTTTTTTTCCGTAATTTTGTGGCGTTTTAAGACCCACAACTTCAGAATGGAGAAAAAGAAAATACTTTTTGTTTCTCAGGAGATCTATCCTTTTTTACCAAAAACAGAACTCTCTAATACAGCAAGAAGACTTCCTCAGGGAATACAGGAATCTGGAAAAGAGATCCGAGTTTTCACGCCGCGTTTCGGTAGTATTAATGAACGCAGACATCAATTGCATGAAGTGATTCGATTATCCGGAATGAACCTGATTATTGACGATACTGATCACCCGCTAATCATTAAAGTTGCTTCTATATCTGCCGCAAGAATGCAGGTGTATTTCATTGACAATGACGAATTCTTCAAACGCAAGAATACGGTGACCGATGACAAAGACGCCTACTTCAGTGATAATGATGAGCGTTCGATGTTCTTTTGCCGCGGAGTTTTGGAAACCGTGAAAAAATTGGGGTGGCAACCAGATGTGATTCATTGCCATGGTTGGATGACCGCTCCGATGTCACTTTACATTAAGAAATTATACAACAAGGACCCACATTTTGCTGATACTAAAGTGGTCTACAGCTTATATGACGACGCTTTCACTCCAGATTGGGACGCTCGATTTGCTGAAAAACTTGCCTTTGATGGTTTCGAAAAAGAGGTAACTGATCAACTCAAGGATACAAGTCACACCAACATTTCAAGAATTGCAATCAAATATGCGGACGGAGTGAACGTTTCTAGTGAAACTCTTTCACCTGAATTGAAAGCAGTGTTTGAAGAAGCAACTTGCCTTAAACAGGAGTTTGTTTCTGAAGAACAGCAAGTTAAAGTAATGTCTGACTTTTTTAACAAAGTAATTGAAGCACCAGTGCTCATATAAGATTGATTCAACACATTTGAATGCGTGGCGGAAGGTTTTCAGACTTTCCGCTACTTTTTTCTTAGTGGTTTCCTTACTTATATCCTGTAAAAAAAGAGAAAGCAACATCGGTAAAGATGTGTTAGACCCGAATGAATTATTGGGTTCTGCGCAGGTTGACACTTTCCAGCTCACCACTTTTGCATACGCCGAGGATTCCGTGATTTCAGACAATCCGGCGTTTGCACTGCTCGGTTCTTACAATGATCCTAAATTCGGTACGGTAAATGCAAATTTTTACACACAACTTAGGCTCTCTGGTCTCAATCCGAATTTTGGTGATCTTGCCACATTAGCGATTGATTCTGTGATGTTGGGGTTGGAATATGCCGGATACTATGGCGAATTTTCTCCTCAGACGGTGGAAGTGTACGAAATGACCGAATCCATTGACATTGACAGTACTTACTACTCTTTTACTACAAAAAACACCTCCTCCACTGATTTGGTCGAACCTGGATATGGCACGTTTACACCAAATCCAGAAGGAATTACTGTCATTGGAACTGACACCGTAGATACACAATTGCGCATCAAACTGAAGAATTCCCTTGGAACACAGATGATCACTGAAGCATCGAGTGGAGGAACAAATTTCAGTTCCAACGAAAATTTCCTATCATACTTCAAAGGGCTGCATGTACGCGTCAACAATGGATCTCAGTTATCAGGAAAAGGTGGTGTTTTCTACTTTAACATTAACGATCCGCTATCTAAATTGACTATTTATTATTCGCAGGATGGTGAACAAAAAACATTCGATTTGTTGATCAACAGTGAATGTGCAGATTTCAATCATGTTGACATCAATAATGCAGGTAAACCAGTCGAAAATGTATTGAACGATACGATTTCCGGACAAACGGAATATTACGCTCAGGCATTTAAATCGAGGGCTGTAGTGAAGATACCGGGAATGAAAAAGTTGCCTAAAAACGCGATTATTCATAAAGCGCAACTGGTTCTTCCCGTTCAATACCAAACCGGTGCTAAATACCTGCCTTCTGATGAACTATCGGTAGCCATTCAAGAAGATGGCAAACTTTCAGGAATTGGTGTATTTGGTATTTTCGATTATGCTCTGAAGCAGTACACTGTGGATGTGCGCACCTATTTGCAGGCACTTGTTTCCGGTCAGGTAAGTACCGATGAACTGATCTTTTCACCTCGTTTGTTCATTACCTCATCCGATCGGGTGATCTTCAATGGACCAAACACCATCAACAAAAAGAAACCGAAACTCATAGTCACTTATACAACCTTCTGATCATGTGTGGAATTGTAGCGTATATTGGACAAAAACAAGCTTATCCGATCATTTTGAAAGGACTGAAAAGACTTGAATATCGTGGATATGACAGTGCAGGCATTGCCCTTTTGGACGAAGGAAATATCAACCTTTACAAACGCCAGGGTAAAGTATCGAATCTGGAAGAATTCGCTGCAGCGCAAAACCTCAATGGTCACTCCGGAATCGGACATACACGCTGGGCAACGCACGGTGCGCCAAATGATGTCAACGCCCACCCACACATGTCGATGGAAGGAGATATTGCCTTGATACACAATGGCATTATCGAAAACTACGACAGCTTAAAAAAAGAATTGATCAGCAAAGGATATGTGTTCAAAAGTGAGACTGATACGGAGGTCTTGGTACATTTGATCGATCACATCTCCAAGCATGAAAATGTTTGGTTTGGTGAAGCACTTCGAATTGCACTTTCTCACGTGGTGGGTGCTTATGCTATCGTGGCTCTTTCGAAAGCGTATCCAAATCGTTTGGTAGCTGCCAGAAAAAGTAGTCCGTTGGTCGTTGGAGTTGGAGCGGAAGGCGATTATTACCTTGCATCTGATGCTACTCCAATTGTGGAATACACCAAAAAAGTAGTGTATCTCGATGATGAAGAAATAGCCATCATCGATTTGGAAGAAGGTCTCAAACTATTTAACATCGCGGATCAGGAAAAGACTCCTTACTTTCAGCAACTTGAATTGGAACTTGAAGCACTTGAAAAAGGAGGTTACGAGCATTTCATGCTGAAAGAGATTCATGAACAACCTCGTTCTATTCATGACTGCTTTAGAGGCCGTTTAAATGCCTTAGAAGGTTGGGTATCTCTTGGTGGAATTCGGGATTACGAACAAAAAATGATTCAGGCCAACCGACTGATCATTGTAGCTTGTGGCACCTCGTGGCATGCCGGATTGGTGGGAGAATACCTCATCGAAGATTTGGCACGCATCAATGTTGAGGTGGAATATGCAAGTGAGTTCCGTTACCGCAATCCAATCATTCATGAGAACGATATCGTCATAGCTATTTCCCAATCCGGAGAAACAGCAGACACACTTGCAGCTCTTGAACTAGCAAAATCCAAAGGCGCAACCATTCTTGGTATTTGCAACGTTGTTGGATCGTCTATTTCACGTATAACAGATGCCGGATCCTACACCCATGCCGGACCGGAGATCGGAGTTGCTTCTACAAAAGCATTTACTGCCCAGGTAACTGTCCTTACCCTTATGGCCCTTTCTTTAGCTCATAAAAAGGGCACCATCAGTGAGAGCGATTTCCATACATTATTAACCGAATTGGAGGCTATTCCTGAAAAAGTTAAGAAGGTACTCGAAACCAACGATCATATTCTGAAAATTGCCGAAGAATATAAGGACGCTAAAAATGCACTTTATCTTGGGCGAGGAAGCTCCTTCCCAGTGGCATTGGAAGGCGCATTAAAATTGAAAGAGATCTCCTACATTCACGCAGAAGGTTACCCAGCCGCAGAAATGAAACATGGCCCGATCGCTTTGATCGATGAAGAAATGCCCGTTTTCGTTATTGCAACCAAAGGGAACTCATACGAGAAAGTGGTTTCTAATATCCAGGAGGTAAAAGCACGAAAAGGTAAGATCATTGCAATTGTTACGGAAGGAGATGTGTCTGTAAAGGAAATGGCTGATCATGTGATCGAAATTCCTGAAACCAATGAATTCCTCGTTCCTCTTTTAGCAACAGTTCCATTGCAACTTCTTTCCTATCACATTGCCGTAATGCGTGGTTGCAATGTGGATCAGCCTCGAAATCTTGCGAAGTCAGTTACGGTAGAATAGTCTGAAGGGGTTTTGGGTAATCACTTCAGAAAATAACTGGATTGCCCTTCTTCACCATATCCTACGATCAATTTCCCTTTAAACAAGCGGAATCCAAAGTTGCTGCCGTCATCCGGACTCATACCATACAGATCGGCGGAATTTCCATAGGCTGTGATCTCTACATTGATAAAATAGAACTTAGCACCGTTCTTATTTAAAACATGAATACCATAGGTATTATATGCTGAAATATATCCGTACGATATGTCCAAACCGTTATCTGAATTGTAAAACCTTTTTCCTTCCATGTAAGAAATCACTTCTCCGTCATCTGTAAATGGTTCAGATTGAGAAAAACTAACAGGACTAAAAAAAAGAAGTAACGGCAGAATTAAGAGAAGTGTTTTCATAGGTTATATTTTCAGAAAGGTATAGAAAAAAACAAGACAAAAAAAGAGGGCCTTGATCGAACAAGACCCTCCGTTATTCTTAAAAAACCAAAACTATTTCACTATCTCGATGCGCTCTGTTCGTTGTGCATCTTTTCCATTGAAACGGATTGAATACGTCCCGGATGCAAACCTTGAAAGATCAAGTATCATTTTAGTACCGCTTACGTTCCATTTCTGAACTATTCGGCCGGTAGCGTCAACAAGTTCGAGTTGTTGGAAATTATTTAGTTCCTCTCCTTCCAAAGTCAAGGCATTTCCAACAGGGTTCGGATACAACATTAAGTGAGACTGAGCCTCTTCAGACACCGAAGCACAGGCATTCACAGTAATTGATGATGAAGCAGTTCCTGTACAGCCATTTTGTGTGTAACTATACGTTATCGGGAAGGTACCTGCAGTAGCAGGGTTGAAGCTACCACCCGAAACACCCGTTCCACTATATGTTCCTCCCGCAGGAGATCCACCTGAAAGTGCTACCGGAGACCAGTTCACACAAACAGCACTGAATGGAGCCAAAGTAGCCGTCGGTGTTTGGTTCACTGTAATCACAAATGATTGAGGAGAGCCCACGCAACCACTAAGCGTTGGTGTTACCGTAACGGTCGAAATACCTGATCCTGCAGGGGTAAAGGAAGTAATGTTTCCTGTGCCTGAAGCTCCTAAACCGATTCCCGTATTATCATTGGTCCAGGCATAGGTAGATGAACCGCTGGATCCAGAGAACGTAATCGTTTGAGAAGGAGTTCCTGTACAGAAAGTCTGACTTCCAGGATTGGTCACTGTAGGTGCAGACGTAACCGCTGCCACCACAGCAACACGAGTCGAAGTACAACCTGAAGAAGTTGTTTCCGCATAGTAGGTTGTGGTAGTGGAAATAGTTGGTGTTGTAAAGGTATTTCCTGTACCGAGCGCCGTACCACCTGAAGCGGCAGCATACCAACTCACCGTCCCTGCAGAAGGTGTTGCTCCCAAAGTCACCGTGCCCGAACCACAAACACTTCCAGGAGTTGTACTGGCGATAGACGGCGCTGCATTAACGGTAATAGCTGTTGTAGCCGTAGCTGAACATCCGCTCGCATTTGTATACGTATACGTAACAGTATTGCTACCTACACTTGCGTTTGCCGGATTAAATGTACCGCCACTGACTCCTGTTCCACTGTAAGTTCCACCCGCAGGTGAGCCTCCAGACAAAGTAATTGGTGAAGCAGTTGCGCACACTGCTGAAATTGCTGATTGTGTTACTGTAGGATTTGCAGCAACAGTGAAACTCTGCGTTGTGGTATTTGACCCATTCGCATTCGTTGCAGTAAGCGTCACTGTGTAAGTGCCTGCTGTAGCCCAAGTCACCGTTGGGTTCTGAGAGGTACTGGTTGCAGGCGTACCGCTCGGGAAAATCCAACTATAGGACGTTGGACTACCTGTAGATGTACTAGTAAATTGAACTGCTTGACCTACACAAGACGTACCTGAAGGTGTTGCAGTGAAACTCGCTGTAGGTGCTGTAGGCACGGATACTCCCGTAATATTTATGTTATCCACGTACAAGGCGTTACCATAGGCTGCAACATTCTTGAAAGAAAGTACTACTCCACTTTGCCCAATATAAGAAGTCAGGTCAATTGTTTCGGTTCTCCATTGTGTTGCAGTAGGCGTGAACAAGGTTGGTTGAGCTGCAGCCGTCGGTAGGTTCCCTGTTGCAACCGTAGATCCTGTCTTTGAATAAACATTGGTCCAGGTAGTACCACAATCCGTTGAAATATCTACATCCAAACCGTCTATATAGGTTGCATTGTACGCGGCATAGGCCACACTAAAGGTCATCTGAGCGCTGGAAAGGCCCGTGAAATCCAGTTTTGGTGTCTGCATCTCATCCACATTACCTGCATCATTCACATTGAAGTTATCAAACCACATCGAGTTGCCTGCCGTAGGGGCTACACCGACCGTAGCATTTTGTCGCCATGTTGTATCTCCGGCATCCGTATTAACGATCGTCCAACCAGTAGGTGGGAAAGTTGTTCCGGTAAACCCTTCCGAGAATGGCAATACCTGACCTGTAACCGGTGTTACGGTAATATATGCTGTTGATGTTTGCGTATTTGTTCCACTTGCATTCGTTGCCGTCAAAACAACATTATAAGTTCCGGCAGTACTGTAAGTAACTATAGGATTCGTATCGGTAGATGTGGATGGCGTACCTCCAGAGAAACTCCACGAATAAGAAGTCGGAACTCCAGTTGAAGTGTTCGTGAATGTTACACTACCTCCTTGACAAACCGTCGTTGTATTTGAAGTAAAACTCGCAACCGGAGCAGCTGCAACAGCAGAATACAAATCACTCTCCCAAGTTCCTCTACCAAATGTAGCAGCCCGCAATGTACTTGTAGCGTAATAAATTTCTAAGTCACTCACTGCGCAATTCGGCATTCCATTGCTGAAGTCAACCCAAGCATTCGTACTATTGTCACGATAATATACGCCAAGATCAGTTCCAATATATATTCCATCTCCACCAGCAGCTCCGTTGTGGTATACAATACAGTTTACCGGAATATTTGGCAAACCTGTAGAGACATTCGTCCAGGAAGTTCCACCATTGGTAGATTTAAATACTTTGTTTGCTGCTGAATATCCGGAATAAGCTACAAAAACAACATTTGGATCTGTGTTCGAAACTGCAACCCATGTAGGAGATGCCGACGTTGTTGGTGTGGCACAGGAAGTGAAAGAGGTTCCTCCATTCGTGGATTTTGACACTCCTCCTGAACCTTGTTTCAAACAATAAACAATTTGGTTATTACTCGGCGCAATAGCAAACTCAATGATGCTTCCTGTTCCTTGAGGAGTTCCCATAGTTGACCAGGAAACTGTCGTCGCCCAAATATTAGCCGTTTTATATAGTGCTGCTCTTCCCGCCGCATAAGCGATATTAGCATCCGTAGGATCCTGATGAATTGGGCTCACCCATTCTCCTTGCACTCCCGGATCTGCAATGTCTGCAAAATTGGTACCTCCAGTCGTTGTACGAGAGTAATCTCCATAATAGATGGATGAGATCTGGCGGTTGTTGTTAGTTCGATCAATAAAACAATCCATTCCATCACCACCACCAACTTGTGTCCAGCTTGTACCATTGGTAGTGCGGTTCGTTCCGTTGTCCTGATGACCAGCAAGAATCATGGTTGCACTTGAAGTCGAAAGACTAAATCTGTACTGCTGCGCAATGGCCAAGTTTGAACTCAGATCAGTCCAGGAAGAGCCCGTATTGGTAGTCTTGAAAATACCGCCATCATTGGCAGAAAATATCGTGGTTCCCGAACCCGGAAGAAATTGAATATCATGTACATCCGCATGCACGTACGGCAACCCATTTCCACCATACCAATGAGAAATTTGTGTCCAGCTGCTTCCTCCGTTTGTTGATTTCCAATGGTTGATCCCACCAACGATTACGAGATCTGCATTTGTTGGTGATACGGCGAGTGACAAATCATACCAACCTTGACCTCCAGCATCAGATCCATAATCAAACCCCAGGATATTTGGAGTTGTAGACATTGTTGTAAAAGATGTTCCACTGTTTGTCGAGCGCATAATTCCGTTGTAGCCAAAATCAGCTCCTGTACTAAGCAAATAAACATAAGCACTGTTTGCTGCAGACACAGCAACATTGAGTCGTTGACTTCCGGTAACTGGAACTGTCACGGCTGTCCAGGTAGCTCCGCCATCTGTCGATTTTTTGAATGCCGTTCCGCATGCATAAACGGTATTTGCATCTCCTGGCTTAAACTCAGCATCAATCGTGGCAAACGTACCCGTCGGATTACTCCAGCTTGTACCACCATTTGTTGTGCGGAATATTCCTGCGTTACTGAAGGCCATAACGATACTCGGATTCGTTGGATTGATCAATAAGCGTCCAATCGATCTTCCTTGACTTGAGGTCCAGGTTAGACCTGTGGTATTCCATGTTGCGCCTCCATCTGTCGATTTTAATACTCCGATGCTGTAGGTGTCTCCTCCATCACTATCTCCAGTAGCGAGATACATGATCTGCGTATTCGTAGGATCGATTGCCACATCTGAAACACCGATCATGGACAATTGATCTGTACCTGTTGTCCAGGATGTGCCTCCATTGGTGGTCTTCCATAAGCCTCCGTCCGGTGCTCCTACGTACATTGTAGTTGAATTCGAAGGATCAAAACGAACGAAACTCAAACGACCCGCACCGCTATTTGTAGGTTTACCTATCGGCCCTATAATCGTCCAGTTACCATTCGTTGATTTAGGAGTTCCTGCTTGAATAAGGTCAAGCTCCCATTGTTTGTAATTGCGGTAATTCTGCGATGGCAGCGTCAAATTACCCGAAGGATAGACACGAGGGGCCATATAATATTCCCATCGTTTGAATGCCTTGTATCCTTTCCCTTTTTCAATCGTCCGACCATTCCAATAGGCATTGAAAGAGGCCTGAACGTCGTAGAAATTCGCGTTTGGATCACGCATCATATTCGCCCATTCCGGTGTGTTTTGAGCGAAGGTTGTAGCAGATAATAGTAGTGTTAGGAAAACTGTAAGGTTCAATTTCCATTTCATAGCTTGCATGTTTAGAGGCAGAAAATTAAGGAACGATCAT
>CAIYQV010000003.1 GCA_903928365.1 uncultured Flavobacteriia bacterium | reverse complement strand
GTTGAACCCGGGACCTCTGGGTTATGAATCCTGCGCTCTAACCATCTGAGCTATCTCGCCAGACATACTAAAAGGTTAGCGGCTGCAAATATAACAGATATTTTTTCCTGAGCAATCGAGATTAAAGAAAATGTGAAGTAAAAATGAAGAAAATTCGAGGTCCGAATGTCCGCTTTCAGGCTAATACGTATCCTAGTTCACTCAGTCCAAATGGTGAAATTGGTAGACGTCACTATCTTCAGTTGGTGGCAGCGCAAAGTGCGTAAGTTCGACTCTTGTTTTGGGCATAAAAAAGACCATTTAATGCTGATCTTTTTTCGTTTTAATATCAATTAGAGAGAGACTAGATTTTTCTGCACAAAACCAGCCAGTTCACTTAAATAAGCATCTGAAAAATCAAATTGGACACCTGCCTTTTTGTAGATCTCAGGGATGCTACGAGTGTAACCCATTCGTAAAGCGTCTTTGTAATTTTCAATGGCGGCCTTAGATTCCAATAAACTGTTTTTCCACACTCCCAAAGCACCCAACTGTGCAATGCCATATTCAATGTAATAGAAGGGCACCTCGAAGAGATGCAGTTGACGTTGCCAGGCTGTCGCTTGTACCTCTTCAAAACCAGTCCAGTCGGTTAATCCTGTACCATAAGATTTAGATAATTCCAACCATTTATGACTTCTCGCATCATGTGAATGCGCAGGATTTTCGTAAACCCAATGCTGAAATTCATCGATTTGAGCGATCCAAGGCAATATTTTGAGAATGGACTCAAGCTGCTCTCTTTTAGCACGTTTGAAATCGTCTGGATTAGCGTAGAATTCATCCCAGTGCTCCATAGTAAGTAATTCCATGGACATGGAAGCAAGCTCAGCGACCTCTGATGGTAGGTTTTTAAATCCGGTGAGTTCTAATTCCCTGCTTAAGAAAGAATGAACAGCATGACCTCCCTCATGAACCATGGTAACCAGATCTCTTTGTGCCCCCACAGCATTCATGAAAATGAACGGAACACCAATCTCATATAACGGATAATTATATCCTCCCGGTGCCTTGCCTTCTTTGGAATCTAGGTCAAGATGACCCATCTCGTTCATGGTGACCAAACACTCCGCAAAATAAGGATCGATTTTTTTAAAGATGTTAATCGTGCCCGTAAGCAGATCACTGCCTTTGTCGAATGGTTTTAGAGGAGCTTTGCCTTCAGGATCGACTTCGGAATCCCACGGTCTGAATTTTTCTTTACCTAGTTTGGTTAGCTTATCCTGCTGAATGTTTTTCACCAAAGGGACGATATGCGTCCGTATCGCCTGATGGAAAGCAAAACAATCTTCTTTATTGTAATCAAACCTGTTAAGTGACTGAAACTTGTAATCTCTATAATTTGAAAAACCGGCATTGATGGCTACTTCATGTCTTAATTTCACTAATTCGGAATAGAGGTCATTCAGCTTGTTGACATCTTCCTTCCGACGTTCAGCCATCTTTTCAAATACTGATTTCCGAAGAGATTCATCTGTTTCTTTCAATAAAGAAGCAGCGCGTTGCATCGTAATCGTTTCACCATTATGTTCAATGGTTTGAGCCGCCGAAATCACACCGTATTGCTGACTTTTTTCTCCTAATTCGGCTTCAAGCGGGATGTTCTTTTCCTGAAAAAGGTCGATAGCTGTTTTTACAGAACGAAAATAGATCTGATAAGCAGGGTCATTGTTCAATTCAGAGAAAAATACGCATTTTACCATTTTATGATTGAGCTTGTCTTCATAAGGGGCCAATTCGGGTTGAATTTTAGTTACAAAGAACGTGTATGCCTCACTCAATGCTTTGTCTCTTGTGTCAATGGTCATTTTAATATAACGCCACGCCGCATCTTCTTCAAGTACTGCGTCCAATTCACTTCTGTCAGCAAGCCACTGCTTAAATCCTTTCAGATCATTTAGCTCTCGAGAGAGCAAGTCTTCAAAATAGGGCTTGATCTTTTCCCAGGAATTAATCATTAAATCTTCCTTAATGAATGAGCGTTTGTTCTTTGTGATTTTCATGTTTTTGACAATAAAAAAAGCCGGCAAAACCGACTTTCAAAATATAATTTCAATGTGTCGGAATTATTTTCCTCTGCTTGAACCAGTTTTAACAGCTGATACCTTTTTTGCAGCAGCTGGTTTTGCTGATTTTGATTTATCAGCTGTTGCGGCCTTAGGTTTTGCGGGTGTTTTCTTAGCAGGTGTTGTTTTTTCTTCTTTGGCTGTAGTTTCCTTCTTCGCTTTTGGAGCTTTTTCAGTTTTTTCCTGTGTTTCTTCCTCTGCTTCCTCTGGTTTCAAACTACCGGTTTTTAATAGTAGGTTGTACCATTGAAATAATTTTTTCAGATCAGAAGGGTAAACACGTTCTTGATCATAGTTTGGAAGGATTTCCAAAACATATGATTGAAGCACCTTGATATCTTCTTTGTGTGACGGACACTCTTTGCCGCTTTCCTTTTTGTACATTGCAGACAGGATGTCTTTCAATGGAGCATCTTCCTCATACGTGTAAATGCTAATATCCTCTAAAGCAGAAATTCGATCTGTCGCATAAGCTGGAAATCGCTTGTTATCAATTAAAGATTCAACGATAATACTGTTTTTACCTTGAGTAACTACTTTAAAAAGACCCGGTTTTCCGGAAATGGCAATAATACCTGATAAATTCATTCGTGTTGTTTTTCGGGCCCAAAAATATAAATTCTTTAGTCGCTAATTACAATCTCATGATTTTTGAATGGAACTTTTCGTTTGAAGTCTCGAAAGTTACCTCATATAATCCTCTGGATAAGGTGCGAATCGACCACGTTTGATCCTTAATTTTTTCGGGCTGGACTAATCTTCCGGATGCATCTTTGAATTCAATTTCCAAAATCGGAGAACTGGACTGGATGGTGATCTCATCGCTACTTGGATTTGGGTAAATACGTATTTGATCTTGATGTTTTTCTGATATCGCTGCCAAAACAGTGTATGGATCCGTTTCAGAGACACATCCTTCCGGACTTACGCAGTAACACGTGTAGGTTCCATACGGAGGGTAAATGACCAGTGTTGAACTTGTTGCGCCCGGGATATCGTTCCCGTTCAGGGTCCATTGGTAATTCGAAAAAGAAGAGGTGATTAGGGTGTTTCCAATTTGTGTAATTGGCAAAATAGGAAGTCCTTCCAATTGAATAACCGTAAAAGTATCTGAAAAAGTTTTGCAGCCCTTGTTGTTATACACTTCTGCCCAATAGTTTCCAGGTTCAGCAATGTAGACAGTTGTCCCTACACTGTCATTAGACCAAAAGGCAGTAGATAAGCTATTGACGGATGTGGCTGTCAAAGGAATAGGAGTGGCGCACATACCTGAATCACCGGTTATTGCAGCATTGAATTCATTGGATAGCAAAAGATTCAGTGCGTGCGGTTTTCCGTAGCCGTAAGCATTGTTAGGTATCGATCCGGTATATTGATCAGGTTGTGAAGTGTTAATAAGATCATTCCTGAAAGTTGCATAACTCGCTCGGCTGCATTTTTCTAAATACAATGCTGCGATCCCCGCAACACATGGAGATGCCATGGAAGTCCCTCCATTTCGGGCGTGCCATCCATTGATGTCCAGAGAACCATTATAGGCGGGATTGTTAACCATCCAAAGTGGGGCAGAACCGAGTGTTACATCTCCTGAAGCAGTGACATCCGGTTTGATCACGTTGTTGCGGTTTGGACCTTTACTTGAATTGCGGCTTAACTGTCCCACTGCGATCTGGTCTCCGGCGCTGTTATAGTAATTACCATTTTTATCAAAGTGACCAATTCGATTTTTAACATTTCCTACCGAAATCACCTTCTCTGAACAATTCCAGGACGATACCACCGTCTGCAATGAATCCGGCATCAGATAATTAAAGATAGGCGGGTACTGACTAAAGCTTGGCAAAACAGTCACCATGTCGTTCAACTGGATGGAAGTGTGGCTGCTACCTGTCCAGGCATCAAAGTTACCGGAGCCAGTCGTTTTAAGCGAATAATAATAAGCGGTAGAATCCACATTGGAGAAATAGAATTGTATATGCAAGTTATGATCGATGTATTCCGGATAGATCTCGACCGTTGCAACACGATTAGATCCATTCCAGAGAGTGTCATAGATCACATCACCAACAGCTGCGTTTGCAGGTCGATATACGGTTGTAGCACGCTCCATAAAACTTCCCGAAGAACGATTTGCTCCTAAGGCATAATTCCAGGTAGCGTTCGTAGAATCAGTCCAAAGGTCCATGTAAATGGTATTTGGGCCTAATTGACTCGTTGGATTGGGAAGCATCCATACAAAAGAGGTATCGGCATCCAGGTCTCCAGGCACATGGTATTTTCCCCATGCACCCGAATTACGCGCAGCGCAAACAACAACGCGGCCGTTTTTCTCCATGAGTAATTCCTCTATGTGCGTTGCAGCAGGATCATTGCCATCATGGCTTCCCAGATAACTACCTAAGCTTAAATTAACTACAGCGGGTTTCCCAAGGGAATCAGCCACTTTAAAAATGTAATCACAGGCGTCTGCGATTGTGAGAGTCCAGTTATCCAGACTGAAATTTGTTTCCACAATGATCAGTTCAGATTCCGGAGCAAATCCTTTATTCGTTCCGTTAGCTCTGCCATTTCCTGTTGCCATACCTGCTACGGTCGTACCGTGAGCAGTGGCGTTTTCCGTACTGGTGCACAATCCGGCGTTAATCGCTGAACTATCCCATACGATTCCATAGTAATAGGGGGCAGGCACCACCCCTCCGACATTTGTAGAGTGATCCCAGTAACGAAGCACACGTGTTTTTCCTGTTGAATCACGGAAATCCGGATTACTCCAATCTAAGCCTTCGTCAACAACACCAACGATCACTCCTTTTCCTGTGTAAGGACTGCTCAAACCTGAACTTCCTTGATGAACTTCATAAGCATGATGTCGGACAAGAGCGGTATCTGCCAGAGCCATTGGCGGGGCAAATTCATAGTAAAAGTTTTTCAGCTCTCCAGATTTGATCTTCGTAGCAATCCAGGAAGGAGTGCAGCTAATGAAAGCCCACGTATTGGTGGTATATTTCAAAGCGATCTTCTCTGAGCGAAGCAGGGATAGTGTAATACTATCGTTTGGAACACAAAAGGTGGTGATTTGATTGGGTTTTTCTTGGAGCAGTTTATTGAATCGAAAACGCGTCGGCTGTGAGAATGCGATGCCGGAAATAAAAATGCCAAAAGTAAAAAGTAACAGTTTCAGTTTTTTGCGTTCAACCATACATCAAGATATTCAACCTTAAAACGTAAATATAACGCTAATCGTTTAAAGCTTTGGAGGGATTTAAAAGTTTATTTCTAAATTGCACACTTCTAAACAAATCAAGAAAATGAAAAGAACCATTATTCGTTTATCGCTTGCGATTTTCTCTTTTGGAATAACCAATTTGTTGTATGCTCAGGATAAAACAATACTAAATTGGTACAACGGAAAAGGCCCTGGAATGGAAACAGAAAAAGCTTACAAAAAGCTTAAGAAAAGAAAATCCAGTACCGTGATTGTTGCAGTGATCGATTCAGGAATTGATATTGAGCACGAAGACTTAAAAGGAAAGATCTGGACAAATTCTGATGAAATTCCCGGGAATAAGATAGACGATGACAAGAATGGTTATGTGGACGATGTGCATGGTTGGAATTTTCTTGGCAATTCGAAAGGAGAGAACTTGAATGAAGCCTGTCTGGAAAAAACACGTATTCTAAAGTCATTATCAAAGAAGTTTGAAGGTGTGGATCCTGCAAATCTTTCTGACCGTGAAAAAGAAGAATATGCATTGTTTGAGAAGGTGAAGACAGAAGTAGAGGAGGAGATGGCTAATTATTCCTCTTATCTGGGACAAATGGATATGGTAACCATGATGATCGATCAGGTACCTGTGATTGTAGGGAATACCCTTGGCAAGACTGATTACACCCTGAAAGATCTTGAAAAGTGGAATCCTGAGGATGAGCAAATGCAACAATTGAAACAATTTGCTATCGCTATTGAAACGGGTGAAGTCACTAAAGAGGTGATGGAAGAACAAAAGAAGTCCATAGAGCAAATGGTGAATTTCAACTTGAATACCGAATACGATGACAGAGCTCTGATTGGAGATAATCCTGAGGATTTCAACGATAAGAATTATGGTAATCCGGATGTAGAAGGACCGGATGCACTTCACGGAACTCATGTTGGTGGAATAATTGGTGCTGTTCGCGGTAACGGACTGGGTGGTGACGGAGTAGCTGAGAATGTTCAGCTGATGGCAGTAAGAGCAGTCCCTAATGGAGATGAAAATGATAAAGACATTGCGCTTGCAATTCGCTACGCTGTAGACAATGGTGCGCAAGTGATCAATATGTCCTTTGGTAAAGGATATTCACCTCGTCAGAAAGATGTATACGAAGCATTCAGATATGCTGATTCTAAAGGTGTTTTGTTGGTGCATGCTGCAGGAAACGATAATGAGAATGTGGATGAACATCCAAATTTCCCAACATCAATGTATAGTTTTCAGAAGCAACCGCTTGACCATTTCCTTACAATTGGGGCTTCTACACGATTCCCTAAAGAGCAATTAGCAGCATCGTTCTCAAATTATGGTCAAACAAAGGTGGATGTGTTTGCACCTGGCTTTGAAATCTATAATTCTGTTCCTCAAAGTGATTATAAGAAATTGCAAGGGACATCAATGGCTGCACCAATGGTTGCGGGCGTAGCGGCACTTTTGAAAAGCTATTTCCCAACATTAACCATGAAGGAGATCAAAGAGGTTATTCTTAAGTCTGCGAAATCTTACAAGGGAACGAAACAAATGAAACCGGGATCAGAGGAATTAGTTGATTTCTCTACACTTTCAGTAACAGGATCTGTTGTCAACGTTAAAAATGCTGTAGCGATGTGTATGCAGTTGGAAAAATCGAAAGCAACTAAATAATCCCTTAATACGATTACAAAAGGCTGTTCTTCGGAACGGCCTTTTTTATGAATACTAAATGCCATGATCAAAATTACTTCCATCCTTCTGTTCGTAATCTTTGCGACCGTTTTAAACGCACAGGAAACACCAGATTCAGTAATGAACAAGTGGCACAGAGCCGCTACTAAAGCAGATTATAAAGCGTATTTCAATGTTGTTACCGATGACTTTGTATTTCTTGGAACTGCACCAGGTGAACGGTGGAACAAAGAGGAATTCGCTGCCTTTTCAAAACCTTATTTTGACAAAGGGAAAGCGTGGGATTTTAAACCGTCCAAACGTAACTGGACTTATTCAGCTGATGGAAAGATAGCTTGGTTTGATGAGGATCTCGACACATGGATGCGCGGTTGCCGGGGGAGTGGAATCCTAATTAAAAAGCATGGTAAATGGCTAATCGCTTATTACAATCTTACCGTCCTTATTGAAAACGAAAAAATGAATTCGTTTATTGAGCTACGTGACGCACCAATCCCTGAAAAATAGATTCTAAAGAAGTTAACTGAATAGCGGTTAACAAATCCTGAACACCGAATCTATTTATTTCCCTTTGCGTGATCTGCCAAAAACTGTTGTAAGCCAAGATCTGTTAATGGATGTTTTGCAAGTGCTTTGATAGCGCTTAAAGGTCCGGTCATCACATCAGAACCGATTTCGGCACAATGAATAATATGCATAGGATGTCTTACTGAAGCCGCAAGAATTTCAGTATCAAAGGTATAATTATCGTAGATCGTGCGAATTTGAGCAATAAGTTCTAATCCATTGGTAGAGACATCGTCCAGTCGCCCTAGAAACGGAGATATGTATGTCGCGCCAGCTTTAGCGGCAAGTAATGCCTGACCGGCAGAGAAAATAAGTGTGCAATTTGTCTTAATGCCTTTTCCAGAGAAATACTTGATGGCTTTGATTCCCTCAGGAATCATTGGAATTTTCACCACAATATTCTTATGTAAAGCTGCTAGCAATTCACCCTCTCTTACCATTCCTTCAAAATCTGTAGCAATCACTTCAGCACTCACCGGCCCATCAACGATGTTACAAATCGCCACATAATGATTGAGGATATTCTGCTCTCCCGTGATACCTTCTTTAGCCATTAAAGATGGATTCGTAGTCACTCCGTCAAGGATTCCGAGGTCATTCGCTTCCTTAATATCATTCAGATTAGCTGTGTCGATGAAGAATTTCATGGTGTTTTTATTTTTCAACAAAATTACAGCGACACAAGCCTTCGGCTCTTGAGTTGCTCATTAACTTCTTCACGAATTATGAACACTTTACATTGACTTCAATACTTGAGAACTGATAATATTGAAACAATGTGTAAGAAAAAATCCAAAATTGAAAATTGAAAATCCCGAATTGGGTTAAAAAAAAGAGGGGTAAGCTACTCGTATCGCACCGCTACAACCTCATACCTTTGCTACGTTCCCGTCCTGGAGGAGTCAGAGGGAGCTGGTCGTACAAGACTTACCCCATGCAAATGTAATCACAATTCCTAAATCACACAGATTTTGGTGTAATTCTTCAATAAAATCTCAAGTGAAACAGACGAATAGAATCTAATTCCTTACAAATGAAGAAAATCCTTTTTCGCGAGGAGTTCGTGCTCCGATTCTCTGTAATCAGGGTCATCCACACAACAGTCTACTGGGCAAACGGCTGCACATTGAGGTTCATCATGAAAACCGACACATTCTGTGCATTTATCATGAGTAATATAATAGACATCCATGCTCACCGGTTCATGACTGTCATCAGCCAAAAGATCGTTCCCGTCCAAGGTTGTGATCATTCCTGTTAAAGAAGTGCCATCCGAATACTTCCATTCTGCACCACCTTCGTAGATTGCATTATTTGGACATTCGGGTTCGCAAGCCCCACAGTTGATACATTCATCGGTGATCATTATTGCCATAACTCCATTTTTTAGGTTGCAAATATAGCAACGCTCATTCATAACAAATGTTCGAAATGACTAAAAAATAGTTCAATTGTCATATTGCATTTAACTTTACAACATGGAAAGGAACCAATTGATCCGTGCATTTGATGCCCTTGGAAACTTAATGCGTTTATTGGGAGAGGACCAACCTTGGCCGGGATTCAACTCTGGTCTCACGGAGGAAGAATATCAGGATCTTCAGGTGCTTATTAATAAACAGGTCATTCACAATGGTTGGTTTACTCCTCAAAATGTGAGAAATGCCCTTTTATCTCTGGGGACACAACTTAAGTCTGAAAAACTGGAAGAATGGAGTCATCGGTATGCGTTTGTTACATCCCCTAAAAAGGTTGCGTTGATCATGGCCGGAAATATTCCTCTCGTTGGATTTCATGATTTTCTGTGCGTAATCTTTTCTGGACACTTTGTTGTTGCCAAATTGAGTTCGGAAGACAAACACTTGCTTCCGGCTTTGATATCGCATTTAATTAAGTTCGAGCCTGATTTAAAAGAACGAATAGTTGTTACACAAGGTAGGATAGGTGAGGTGGATGCCGTTATTGCAACAGGAAGTGATAACTCAGCGGTATATTTTGAACAGTACTTTGGCAAATACCCTCATATTTTTCGCAAAAACAGAACATCCTTGGCTTTACTGGAAGGCACGGAAAGTAAAGAGGAATTATATCAATTAGGGCATGACGTTTTTGATTACTTTGGTTTAGGTTGCAGGAATGTTTCTCACTTATTGATTCCACAACATTTTGAACTGAACCGATTCTTCGAAGCGATTGTCCCGTTTGGCGAAATAGTCAACCATCATAAGTACGCCAATAATTATGATTACAATAAAGCAGTTTACCTTTTGAACAAGGTTCCGCTTCTTGATAATAACTTTCTGCTTTTGCGCGAAACGGAGGATTTGTTCAGCCCTCTGGGAATGCTTCATTATCACAGATATACAAACCTTGAAGATGCGAGAGCATATATAGAAATCCACTCTGAAAAAATACAAGCTGTTATTGGAAATAAGTTTATCCCCTTTGGTTCTGCGCAATGCCCAGCTTTGGATGATTATGCGGATGGTGTAGATACGATGGCTTTTCTGGAAAAGCTTTAAATGAAAAACCACACCTTTTAATCAATGGGGGCACCCGTTCCTTCAATGCCAATGTAAACACATAGATTTCAACCTAAGTTTGATTGAACCTTCTGAAAACATGGATGTATCAGAAGGCAGTATTCACTTAAAAGTTGAAATTATGACAGCATTGATTTTAATTATCGCAGCAGTGGCAGGAGTGTCTTTATATGACTTCTATCTGACACGATCCTGGCAACAGGTAACTTCTGAAATCCGAAACGAGGTGGTTTTTGAAAATCGCAACAGAGATTACGGCGCTTTTGTTATAAGAAGGGATTACAACAAGAACTTACTTTTTATCATGGGAGGTGTGCTTTGTAGTGTTGGGGTTCTTTATGCAGGATACACAGGTTTTAAAAAAGATCCGCAATCCGAACTTCTTAGAAAACCTGTTGCCCAGGAAATATCAACAATAATTCAGTTTGCTCCTAAAGAAAAACCGTCTGTTCAACCAGAAAAGCAGATCAAACAGGCAGCAGCTCCAAAAACAGAAGTGATGACCGAGCCTAAAGTGGTAGACAAACCATTAAAAACAAACCCGGTAAAACCACAGGATGTATTACAGACAGTTCAAGTGTCTTCTTTAGTCGGAGGAACAGGCGGTGATCCATATACAGGAGTAACTGGAGGAGGAGGTGGCACCATTGGAGGCGAAAAACCTGAAGACAAACCCGTGGAGCCCGAACGATTCCCTGAAGTGGAAGCTGAATTTCCTGGAGGTTATCCTGAAATGATTCGATTTATACAAAAGAATTTGGTTTACCCTCAATCTGGAATTGAACTTGGGGCACAAGGTAAATGCTACCTGCGATTCATCGTGGATGAAAATGGCAATATTCGTTCTGTCAATGTTCTTCGAGGCATCTATGGGTGTAAAGAATGTGATCGAGAAGCAGTTAGGGTGTTAAATGCCATGCCACAATGGAAACCGGGCAAAAGTAAAGGGCGTGCTATTCCTTCCTATTTTGATCTTCCCATCAATTTTGAACTGGAATAACCATTTGATCATTGACTGATACAGATAAACAAAGATCTTTTACATGTTAATAAAATGGTAAAGTTGAGATTTGTGGCATTTGAAAGTTTTTTCCTAAGTTTGGCACCTAATAGTTAATCGAACAAACATTAAATCTTAAGCTATGAGCAACAAAAAAACATCGGGTGGTTTTTCATCCCTTATGGCAGTCCTAGCCATTGTCATTGCCCTCGTTGCAGGGGTTATTATTTACAAGTACATTTTTGGTGATCCAGGAAACTTTGTGGACAGAGATCCGTCAGGAGAACCATTGGAAGGAAACTTGATGGGTACAATCTACAAAGGAGGGTTTATCGTACCAATCCTTGTTGCGATCAACATCATCATCATTATTTTCTCTATTGAGCGTTTTGTTACCCTAGCTAAAGCTGCAGGTAAAGGTCGTGTAAATGTATTTGTTGGAAAGATCAAAGGTTATCTTGAAAATAAAGAGATCAGTACAGCAATTGAAGAGTGTGATGCTCAAAAAGGTTCTCTTGCAAACGTAGTAAGAGCAGGTCTTGAGAAATACGATCACATTCAAGGTGATGCAGGAATGAACAAAGAGCAGAAAGTAGAAGCGTTGAAAAAAGAGTTGGAAGAAGCAACTTCCCTTGAATTGCCAATGTTATCTAAAAACTTAGTGATCCTTTCAACTTGTGCTTCAATCGCAACCTTGATCGGTTTGATCGGTACGGTAATGGGGATGATTCGTTCATTTGCCGCGATGAGTCACGGTGCTCCTGATACAGCTCAGTTGGCAACAGGTATCTCTGAGGCCTTGATCAATACCTTCTTCGGTATCGCTGGTTCTACGATCGCTATCATTATGTACAACTTCTTCTCAACGAAGATTGATGGGATGACTTACAGTATCGATGAAGCATCTTTCACTATCGTACAGGATTTTTCTGCATCTAACAAATAATTGAGGAAA
This sequence comes from uncultured Flavobacteriia bacterium, assembly GCA_903928365.1. Classification (GTDB taxonomy): domain Bacteria; phylum Bacteroidota; class Bacteroidia; order Flavobacteriales_D; family Crocinitomicaceae; genus M0103. The sequence continues at coordinate 2,516 of CAIYQV010000003.1, read as the reverse complement.
CAGTTCACAATTTAAAAGAAGGAAAATGCCAAAGATTAAAATGCCTAAGAGCTCTCCTTCCATCGACATGACGCCGATGGTTGACTTGGCCTTCCTGCTTGTGACTTTCTTCATGCTTGCAGCATCTTTCCGCTCAAGTGAACCGGTAGAAGTAGATGTTCCTTCCAGTATCAGTGACAAGATCATTCCAGAGAATGTAGTGCTTGTAACCATTGATAGAGGAGGGCGTGTGTTCTTCAATATGTCGGATCCGGAGGGGAGAAGAGAACTGCTAATGAACATGGCGGGGAAATATAAAGTTGGTTTTTCGGAAGAGCAAATCAGCAAATTCACCTTCATGTCCAGTTTTGGATGTACCATGCAGGAACTTCCGGCATACATCGATATGCCTGCGGAGGCCAGAAAGAACCTGAATACAAAAGGTATTCCGCTAGATTCTACAAACAACCAGCTTAGAGACTGGGTTTATTTCGGAAATATTGCTGCCCTTAACTCCGGTAAAACCGCATTTGAGGAAGCAAAATTGAAAGGAGATTCTCCTGACCCGAATGATTTCAAACCTAAGTTTACATTGCGTGTAGACAACAAAGCGTTATATGTTCACGCTCAAAACGTGATCAATGTATTCAGAGATCTGGATTTGAACAATTTGAATTTCATTACATCGATGGAGATGGCTCCATTGTAAAACAGTAAGTTATGGCAGAAATTGCAGAAGGCGGTGGCGGTGGCCACGACAAAGGCAAGAAAAGAGCCAAGAAAAGCTCCACGCGTGTCGATATGACACCGATGGTTGACCTTGCGTTCCTCTTGCTTACGTTCTTCGTCCTAACTTCAACATTCAGCAAGCCAAAAGTGATGAGTTTGGTCTATCCTGCAAAACCGGAAGATATCGTACCGGAAGAGCAACCGAAGATCAATAATGCAATCACCTTTTTGCTTTCGGAAGACAAAATTTTCTATTATTCCGGTCAGTACTATCCAAAGAGTGCTCCCGGACCTAACGGACCTACCGTACTTGAAGAAACTGACTTCAGTGCGAAAGGTGTAAGAAAACTTTTGGCAGACCGAAACGCATATGTGTTGAAAGGGAAAGAAGGATTAGACAAGAAGATGAAGGCTAAACAACTTCAGGATAGCACGTATTTGCGTATGCTGATTGACTTTAAAAAAGATCCTGAAGCATTGAAAGTTCTTGTTAAGACAGATGACAAGGCAACATGTAAGAATTTTATCGACTTGATCGATGAGCTGAAGATCGCTGAGATCGGTGTCATCGCTCCTGTGGATATTCTTGCGAGTGAACTTGAACTTGTTAAAGAAAAAGTGAAATAAGATGGAAGTAATAATCGCAATTATTGTTTTGGTTGCAGGTATTACCTTGTATGACTACTTCAGTGCAAGGACCTGGCAACAGGTTACTTCTGACATCAGAAACGACATTGTTTTTGATGGTCGTAACCGTGAATACGGTGCGTATGTTTTACGTACAGAATATGATAAGCGTCTTATGCTGATCATGTTCTCTCTGCTCGCAGTGATAGGACTTTCTTACGGAACCTACATTGTGATCAAGAATCTTCCGGAAGAGAAACTTCCACCCCCACCAGTGGATACTTCACAATTTACTGTGCAAGCACCACCAGTGGAAGAAGATGTTCCACCACCACCACCGGAAGAACCACCACCACCAATGGAAAAAACAGTTGCGTTTACGCCTCCTGTAGTTGTGGATATTCCGGTAGAAGACCAAATTCCGATTCAGGAAGACATGGATGACACTAAAGCATCTACTGAAACGAATGAAACAGATAATGTTAGTTTTGACTTTCAACCTGAGACGAATGAGGTAAAAGAAGTGGAAGAAAAGGAACCAGAAATCTACACGTATGTAGATGAGGATCCTGAATTCCCTGGAGGTTACGCTGCAATGATGGCATTCATTCAGAAAAACTTCAACTATCCTCAGGTTGCGATCGAGAACAATATTCAAGGTAAATGTTACGTGAAATTTGTTGTTCGTGGCGATGGAGGAGTGAGTGGAGTACAAGTTGAACGTGGAATTGCAGGTTGTCCTGAATGTGACAAAGAAGCAGTGCGCGTGGTGAAAATGATGCCAGGATGGAAAGCTGGTAAGGTAAATGGTAAAAGTGTCTCAACATTATATCGTTTGCCAATCAACTTCGCTCTCGAATAAAAAAATAGGTTTTACAGATCCCCGATTGAGTATTCATTCGGGGATTTTTTATTTAAAGAAATGTGGTTTAAGAATTTTACGATAATCATGAGTGCTTTCATGATCCTTATGTGTGTGATCATGTTGTATTTCATGCTTTTTACAGATTTGATGAAAGAAAACATGCATGGGCAAAAAAGAATGTTGTTCTCGCTGATATTAGGATTGTATGCGGCCTATAGATCCTACAGATTGTATATTTTTCTCAAGAAAAATTAAAACTCATTTTCATGAAGAATTCCTTTTTTGTTTCCGCATTGATTGCCTTGATGGTAATTTT
>CAIYQV010000002.1 GCA_903928365.1 uncultured Flavobacteriia bacterium | reverse complement strand
GGTTCCTGCATTGAAGGTACCACCGCTTCCTGTAAGTTGTGACCACGTACCACCGGCATCTTCGCCTGTAATCAAGGAATAAAGATCAACCGGAGACACACTCGTTTCGCAGACTGATGTAGAGCCATCTGTGCCCGCATTGGGGGGAGAGGATACCGTTACGGTTGCACTAACACATGTACTCGTTGCACAACCATTTGAGTTTGCAGCATAATAAGTTGTAGTTGACCCTGGACTCACAGAAATGCTCGCACCTGTTCCTGCAGATGTTCCGCCACAAGACCCTGAATACCATTGTGTACTTGCATTTCCTCCTGTGGCTGTTAATGTCGTGCTTCCTCCCGAACAAATAGCTGTTGTGCCTGTAATTCCAGTAGGAGCCGTAACCGTGGTTGCATTCGATGCTACAAGATTGGAAATAACGACATATTGTTTTGGATTATTATAGTTGGTTGGTGAAACATTCGATTTATACAATATGGTTATCGTTTTTATACAATCGGTTGAACTGCCGACATTGACCTCGTTATTACCCCAACAAGTACAAGCGGATGAAATTCCCGAATTATAGGTTAACGTTGAAGTTCCAGAACCAGTTACACTCCCTCCAGTTGATACACAGGCGGTTCCAACATTAAAAATATTTACAGCAGATGAAGCAGCATTGGTTCCAGTTACAACAATTTTATCAGCCCATGAACCAAAACCGTCGTCATTTATATCATACAACTTAAAGTTAACCGGACCTTTTATTGCAGAACTAAAGGTGATTGTTGTTGTGATTGTTTTGGTAGTATTTGTTGACCAGTCAGTAGATAAGAGCATTCCCTGATTGGTAGCAGCGATACCAGCACAACCACCTCCAGATACTGCAGAACCCGTTGGAAACCAAACAGGAGAACCATCCTGCCAAACGTTTTCCGAGTTATTGATGGTTGCAGACATAGTGATGCCTGAAACCGTCGTAGTGTAAGTCCTGTTCGCACCAGCCCCACCATATGTTCCACTCCATGGAAATGTAATCTGTGAATTGAGACCAAATGGCACAACGAAAATGAGAACAAAAAAGAAATAGAATGCGCTTCGTAGCATAGTATTGTTTTAGAATTGCAAAGTACACTTTTTATAAGAATTTAAAAAAGAGGTGGCGCCCCCTCAAATGGATCACATAAAAAGTTGACCTAATGGAACTCTTAATACCATCAAACAAGTATTTTTACGGTTAAAGATTTTACTCCGAATGTCAGAAATCATTTACTCCGTTCAGGACCGATTTATCAGGTATGTACAGATAGATACAGAAGCAGACCCAGTATCCACCAGCTATCCTTCCAGCGCTAAACAGCTCGATTTAGCAAGAATTTTGAAAGGGGAACTGGAACAGCTCGGACTCGAAGAAGTGGAAATGGATCAATGGGGCTATGTTTTTGCGAGCATCCCCTCCAATTCCGAAAATTCAGATCTAGCAACCATTTGTTTTTGTTCCCACATGGACACGGCCCCTGATTGCAGCGGAAAGGATGTGAAACCAATCGTACACAGAAATTATGACGGTTCACCGATAATTTTGCCGGATGACGCTAACCAAGTGATTACGGTCGAACAGCATCCTTACTTGAAAGAAAAAATAGGTGACGATATCATCACAGCAAGCGGTAAAACCCTATTAGGAGCAGATGACAAGGCAGGAGTTGCTATTATCATGGATCTGGCACAACAATTAATGTCTCACCCTGAAATTAAGCACGGTAAGATCCGCATTTTGTTTACGCCTGACGAAGAAGTTGGTCGCGGAGTTGAGAAATTAGACATGAATAAGGTAAATGCCGATTATGGTTATACTTTGGACGGAGGAAAACTGGGAGACATTGAGGACGAAAGCTTTTCCGCAGATGCCATGAAGATTACCATCGAAGGAATCAGCGCTCACCCAGGATACGCTAAAGGAAAAATGGTCAATGCCATGAAAGTAGCAGGAGAAATACTCGCAAGTCTGCCAAAACATGAATGGTGCCCGGAAAATACTTCAGGGAGAGAAGGATTTGTACATCCGGTGTCGCTGAAAGGTGAACTGGAAAAAGCAGAGATCCAATTTATTGTTCGGGATCACGACACTTTAAAGCTTGCAGAACATGAAGATCGACTGCGAGGCATTGTACAGGAAACACTTCAAAAATTCCCAGGAGCAAAAGCCTCGGATGAAGTGACAGAGCAATATCGAAACATGAAGGAGATTTTGAAAGAAGTTCCTTTTGTGACAGAATATGCCATTCAAGCCATGAAAAATGCAGGTATCACTCCTCGTCCTGCAATCATTCGAGGCGGAACAGACGGATCGAAACTTTCCTACATGGGACTCCCCTGCCCAAACATTTTTACGGGTGAGATGGCCATTCACTCGAAACACGAATATGTATCGGTTCAAGACATGCAAAAGGCTGTTCTAACACTGATCGAATTGGTTCAAATCTGGGAAAAACATCACTAAATGGATCATAAGCTCGTCATAAAGAATATCAAAGAAGGACGATTTGAAAAGATCTATTTCTTGCACGGGGAAGAACCCTATTTCATTGATCAGATCACGGATGCGATCGTTGAACATGCCATGGAAGAGCATGAACGCGACTTCAATCAAGTGATCCTGTATGGTAAAGAAGCTGAACCATTGAGTCTGATATCCGAACTCAAAGGATACCCGATGATGGGACAACGGAAACTGGTAGTCTTGAAAGAAGCTCAAGAGTTCAAGCAACTAGATCAACTAGAATCCTATTGTGATGCCCCATCTGACACTACCATTTTTGTCATCAATTATAAATACAAAACATACGACTCTCGTAAAAAGATCATCAAATCAGCGACCAAGAACGGTCTCCTTTTCAAATCAGAAAAGATCAAAGACTATTTATTGAGCGACTGGGTACAATCGCAAGTGAAGTCAATCGGTTATACCATTTCTTCCAAAGCTTGTATGTTGCTCATAGAGTCTATAGGAAATGATTTGAACCGGATTGTAAATGAGATCGAAAAACTGTCCATTATCCTTGAAAAAGGAACGGCCATCAACGATGTGCACATCGAAGAAAATATCGGTATTTCAAAGGATTACAATGTATTTGAATTAACCAATGCCCTGGCGCAACGTGATTTGCTGAAAGCGCTGAAGATCGTTGATTATTTCGAACACAATCCGAAGGCAACAGATATGGTAGTAGTTGTAGCGAATCTCTTTAAATTCTTCACACAATTGATGCGGATTCATTTTCTTCCGAACAAAACGAAAGATGCAGTGGCAAATTCGCTAAAAGTACATCCGTATGTCGCTGGTGAACTAATCAATGCTTCACGTAATTTCAACCCGAAAATACTCGCTCGAAATGTAGAATTACTTTACGATTACGATCTGAAATCGAAGGGCGTCGGCAGCACGGGTGCTGTAGGACAAGGTGATCTCATGCGTGAAATGGTTTTTCAATTAGTGAACTGATGGCATCTTTCTACGATCATCGTATTCAAATTACGGACAAGTCATTTCAGTTATCCGAAGAGGAATCCAAGCATATCTGCAGGGTCCTACGTTTGAAAGAAAATGACGGCATCGAAATTCTAGATGGCTTGGGTCGCATTTTTTCGTGTACAATCTCGATAGCTGATCCTAAAAAATGTCAGGTGAAGGTACAATCCTTTACGGAAGATACTCCTCCTCCATACGATCTGCATATTGCCATTGCACCCACCAAAAATATAGACCGGATCGAATGGTTCGTTGAAAAGGCAACGGAGATTGGAATAACGGAGATCACATTTCTTTCCTGTAAGAACAGTGAGCGAACAAAGATCAACGAGGAAAGGATCCAGCGTATTCTTGTGGCTGCCATGAAACAATCGAAACGGACCTTCTTGCCAAAATTGAATGGCTTACAGTCATTCTCACCCTTTGTGGAATCTCATAAAAACGGACTGATCGCCTATTGTGGTGAGCTGGAAAAAGTGAGTTTGAAGAGTGCCTTGCAACGTATAGATTGTCCGATCCTCATTGGACCGGAAGGCGATTTTCACTCTCAAGAAGTTACCCATGCCTTGGAAAATGGATATAAAACAATTACTTTGGGTGAAAATAGACTGAGAACAGAAACCGCCGCGTTGGTAGCCTGTGTTCAGGGATCCTTAATTTTAATGAACCAAGTATGAAACAACTTATTCTGTCATTCATTTTATTGTTTTCAAACGGTTTCAGCTACGCTCAGGGAACGTACCAACTGGCTGTGCTCAAATACAACGGTGGTGGAGATTATTATGCGAACCCGACGGCACTTCCTAATTTAGTTACCTTCTGCAATCAAAATCTAAATACCAATATCTCCAAAGACGTTCCATACGTGGAGGTAGGCAGCGCCGATCTCTTCCTCTACCCTTTCGTTCACATGACAGGACATGGAAACGTCGTTTTTTCGGCGGCCGAAGCGGAAAACCTGAGAAACTACCTCTTGGCCGGAGGATTCCTGCATATTGACGACAATTATGGCATGGATGAATTCATTCGTGTGGAACTGAAAAAAGTATTTCCAAATAATGAATTGGTCGAACTGCCCTTCAATCATCCAGTATTTCATCAAAAATACAATTTCAACGGCCTACCTAAAATCCACGAACACGATGGTAAGCGACCACAAGCATTTGGTATCATAGAAAATGGAAGATTACTGTGTATGTATACTTACGAGACCGACTTAAGTGATGGTTGGGAAGATCCGCAAGTTCACAATGACACACCTGATAAACGCAAGGAGGCACTTCAAATGGGGGCTAACATTCTGATGTATGCTTTTATGAAATAAGGCTGAAACGGCTCAAATTAGCATTTAATCGAATTGAAAATTCATTACTAATATTGAAAAT
>CAIYQV010000001.1 GCA_903928365.1 uncultured Flavobacteriia bacterium | reverse complement strand
GAAAACCTGCTCAAGCAAGGTGTCCTCTACCAATTCAGGTATAGTAACCTTAAGTGTCGGTTCCATTTCCATGGCACGCTTAATCGCGAACACTGCTCCTTCATTTCTTGCCCAACTACGTCGAGCGATCCCATTATTCACGTCCCAATGCAGCATCATTTTCAATCTACGATCCGCTTCTTCTGATCCGTCCAGAAGCATTCCAAATCCTCCATTGATGACTTCTCCCCAACCGACTCCACCACCATTATGGATGGAAACCCACGTTGCTCCTCGGAAACTATCTCCGATCACATTTTGAATAGCCATGTCAGCCGTAAAGCGGGAACCATCATAAATATTCGATGTCTCACGGTATGGCGAATCCGTTCCTGAAACATCGTGATGATCACGTCCAAGTACAACAGGACCTATCTCCCCATTAGCAATGGCTTGATTAAATGCTTCAGCAATACGCATTCTGCCTTCCGCATCGGCATAAAGAATTCGTGCTTGCGAACCAACCACTAATTTATTTTCCTGCGCTCCTTTGATCCATTGAATATTATCTGCCATTTGCTGCTGGATCTCTTCCGGACTTCTTTGCATCATTTCTTCAAGAACCTCGCAAGCAATATCATCTGTTCGCTGCAGATCTTCCGATTTGCCTGAGGCACAAACCCAACGAAAAGGACCAAAACCATAATCAAAACACATGGGTCCCAGGATATCCTGCACGTAAGATGGATATTTGAAATCGATTCCATTTTCTGCCATCACATCCGCACCAGCACGTGACGCTTCTAGCAAGAACGCATTTCCATAATCAAAGAAATAAGTGCCTTTCGCCGTATGATTGTTGACAGCATCTGCATGTCGACGCAGTGTTTTCTGCACTTCTGCTTTAAATTTCTCAGGCTCTTCTGCCATCAAACGATTGGATTCTTCAAAAGCGATCCCTGCAGGATAATATCCTCCCGCCCATGGATTGTGCAGTGATGTTTGATCTGAACCAAGCTCTACAAAAATATTGGCTTCATCAAATTTTTCCCAAACCTCCACAATATTACCGAGATAGGCAATAGAAACCACCTCTTTGGCTTCCTTGGCTTTGGTAACCCGAACACATAATTCATCCAGGTCAGTAATCACCTCATCCACCCATCCCTGAGAGTGTCTTGTATGAACGGCTTTCGGATTTACTTCTGCCGTAACAGACACACATCCTGCAATATTACCCGCCTTTGGCTGAGCTCCCGACATTCCACCAAGTCCTGCAGTCAAAAAAAGTTTACCCGCAATTTCACCTTTACCACCCGACAATCTGCGGGCGGCATTCAACACCGTGATCGTCGTCCCATGCACTATTCCTTGCGGTCCGATATACATGTAAGAACCTGCTGTCATTTGGCCATACTGCGTTACACCCAAAGCATTGAATCGCTCCCAGTCGTCCGGTTTAGAATAATTTGGGATCATCATACCGTTGGTCACTACCACGCGAGGAGCGTCTTTGTGAGAAGGGAAGAGCCCCATGGGATGTCCTGAATACATCACTAATGTTTGTTCATCAGTCATTTCAGCCAGGTATTTCATTGCCAAACGGTACTGGATCCAGTTTTGAAAAACAGCTCCATTTCCTCCATAGGTGATCAATTCGTGTGGATGCTGGGCAACGGCATAATCCAGGTTATTCTGGATCATCAACATGACCGCCTTTGCTTGAAGCGATTTACCAGGATATTCCGAAATAGGACGCGCATACATGGAATAATCAGGTCGATAACGAAGCATATAGATCCTGCCGTAGGTTTCCAATTCGTTTAAAAAATCTGAAGCCAGTTCTTTATGCTGTTCTTTCGGGAAATATCGAAGCGCATTTCTAATTGCCAATTTTTTCTCCTCCAGAGACAAAATATCCTTGCGTTTAGGGGCATGATTGATCGCTGGTTCGTATACCTTCTTGGTAGGCACCTTTGCCGGAATACCCTGCAGAATATCGGAATGAAATGCTTCGAGCGTCATGTTATATTTTTTAGCAAATTTAAGGAAAGATACGCGGTTGTCAATGCAACACATTCACGTATCCATGCCAGGAATACTGATCGTCATTGATCTTATCCTTTGCAATGATCTTCCAGGTATAGGTGCCTGAAGGAACTACTCTTCCATTGTAAGATCCGTCCCAGGAAGTGTTCGGATCGTTGTTTTCCCAAACCACTTCCCCCCATCGATTGTAAACGGTCATATTAAAACTGTAAATATCAATTCCATCTACATGAATGCCGAAATCCTGATTAAATTCATTTCCATCGGGTGTGAAGGTGTTCGGTACAAAAAGCACCACATCCTGAACAACTAGTACTGGTTTGGTGAGTGTGTCTACACATCCGTATTCAGAAGTTGCGATCAGCGTCACATCATATGTTCCTACCTCGCCCTCCGGAAAAACAGAAGTTGGATTTTGCACATCCGCGTATTCCGGTTTTCCAGACTCAAAAAACCATTGATAAGACGCACCATATACCGTTGTGTTAAAAAAGTGAATCGTCGGGTCATACAAATAAGCCGGATTGGGAGAATGGGCAAATTCAATTAGAGGCTTCGGGTAAACGGTAATGTAAGCTCCGAATGTAGTGGAATCGATACAACCTAAAGGTGATTCAACAATTAATTGCACATCATAAGACCCTGCCATCATGTCTGATGTCAAAACAGACTCCATGTCCTGAAATGAATCACCATTGGATATATTCCATGTGAGATGCTCCACCATAGAAGGATCTGTTATACTGGTGATCAAAAAAGCTGCTGGCTCACATTTTCCTGAAGCATCAATTGTAATGGCAGGATCAGGAACAGGCGCAACGGCTACTTCCACCTCCAATTCCAACGGTGTTGATTCACATGCATCTGAAATAGTTACGGTATAAGTTGTAGTTTGATTTGGCGTTACGACAAGGTCATCCATTGCCCCCAATCCTGTCTCACCATTACTCCATTCAAAGGAGTAAGGAACTCCCTTTCCTCCATTAGCTGTAGCAGTCAATGTCGTACTGTATCCTGGACAAACATAGGTGTCTGGTGAAATAGTTCCACTAATCGGGCTAAGGAGGGTGACGGCTATTTGCTCTGTAGCGGAATTACAACCGTTTTGATTCGTTGCAAATACCTGATAGACCGAATTGATCGTTGGCTGAACAGTTTGCGTCCCGTTGGTAGCAGTTGTGTTATCCCAATGATAAGTAATGACATTGCCACCTGTAGCACTGGCCGTTAATACTGCGGACCCATTTTGACAAATGGTTGTATCGTTACTCACTGTAATGGCAACATTTGGAGGGTTAACAACCGTAACAGGGTCGCATTTCACGCATCCATCTGAGTTTCGTGAACAAACAGTGTAAGTGCCGGCAGATAAACCAGCGAATAGATTGGAGGTTTGCCATGTTGCTCCATTATCAGAGCTAAATTCTATTGCTGTAGGACTGGATGCTGTTATCGATCCATCCGATGCGCCAAAACAAGAAGGCGAGGTAACGACTAATGATTGAGTTACTGAAGAAACAAAAATGGCAACGGTATCCCTTACAAGACCGCAAATAGCATTGTTTTCTGTCAGGATAAACCTATACAATCCAGTTTGATTAACCGTAACTTTTGGACTCTGTGAGCTGTTACCCGGAGCAAATGTTACCGTTGGCACTGTTGTAATTCCTGCCGCCAATGAACTCCTTATT